>JASFPY010000001.1:0-20780 GCA_050115755.1 Desulfobacteraceae bacterium
CAGCCAGGACTTAACAAAAACCCGGTTAAACTCACATACAATTCAATAATCTGAAATTATCATTTACTATTTTTCGCGTCCGGCCGTCTAGCACATCTTTTAACCATTTTCTTATTTGACGACGACAGTCTCCGGCAGTTTTTTTGTTAGAATATCAGCTGCCTGTTCGACCATTTCCTCCAGCACCTGGGCGGCCGGTTTTATTTCTTTGATAATTCCCGATACCTGGCCGGCCAGACCGCCGACAAAATCCGTCTTGTTGGCTTCAATGAAGCTGGCCAGAAGGGCTGAAGAAATTAAAACCTGGGTGGGGAACGGCAGGGGCTCGAGCCCCGAATTTTCCCATAAATCGTGAAATTGGTTATAGCTGGCACGCAGCGTTTTGCCGGTGTAGGCCGTGCTGACACGGGTACCTTCATCAGTGGATTGCACGATTTTTTGTTTGTTCACATCCAGTGCGCCGCCTTCATCGGTGGCCACGAAACGGGTTCCAACCCAGGCCCCCACACAGCCCATGGCAAGCGCTGCCGCCAGCCCGCGTCCATCGCCGATTCCGCCGGCAGCCAGGACCGGTACCGGATAAGCAGCATCGATTGCTGCCGGTATCAATACCATTGTGCCGATTCTGCCGGTGTGCCCGCCGCCTTCATGTCCCTGAGCCACGAGCAGATCGATGCCGGAATCGGCCATTCGTTTGGCGTTTTTGGCATTGCCGGTGATACCGAGTACCTTCATCCCGACGGCATGGGCATCGGCGACCATAAAGCCGGGATTGCCGAGGCCGGCGCAAAAAAGCGGCACCTTTTCTTCTATACAGACCTGGATGGATTCCTTGGGAAACATCGTGGTGGTGTTTCGGCGGATCATAATCTCTACATCGGGCAACGCCATCTCCTGCTTTATTTTATGTATCCATTCCTGATGGGCTTGCGGAATGGTTTTAAGCACCTCGCTCAGCGGCAGCTCTGTGGCGTCTGTTCCACCGATGCCGCCTTTCAGATCGAGGTACTTGGGCAGAAGCAGATCGACGCCATACGGCTTATCGGTTTGCTTTTTGATTTCACGGATCGCCTGCTGGAGCTCGTCCACCGTGTAGCCGCTTCCGCCCAGCACCCCCAGGCCGCCGGCTTCCGAAACAGCTACCACCAGTTCAACCGGTGCCCCGGCATTTTCGCCGATCAGGGTCGGTCCCATCCCGGCGCTTAGGATCGGATATTCAATTCCCAGCATATCGCAAAGTTTTGTTCTCATCATACGTTTGGCCATAGCCACCTCCTAAATCGAGCAAGCTCAACCGTTAATTGTATTCAGCAGGATGCAATTTAACCTTTTCGCCTCGTATTTGAATATCTTTGAGATCGTTTCTAGTAAATGAATCATTTTTCACCGGCTAAATTACGGCTCAAGTGATGAAGATCACATGATTAATTATAGTAATATTTATAATTATTTCAATATGATGTAAAATTTTTTGCTTGCTTATTTCGATTCACTAATTTATAAGTTCATCACTCTCTGTCTAGAGAAAAATATGCTCAAATGAAAATAAAGAACCTCGCATATATTGCGTCAATCAGCGTACTGGTCCTCGGTGGAGGGGTTCTGGGATTTCTTGAAATGCGCAAAAAGCCGGGGATTCCGCGCTATGGCCGTCAGCATCATCTAACAGCACCGGATAACAGCGCATCGATTTCAATTCCAAAAAGCACCGCCCTGGCGCTGCTGGCTGTGGGGATCATCGGTGTGCTGAGCGTCCGCCGTAAAAAGAAAATCAGAAGAAGCGCTGCGCAACATAAGACGCCACAGATCATATCTGAAGATCGCGGTAAAGCATTTATTCAGCTCAACAAGCAATACCTGAATCTGCAATACAAAATAACTCAGCACAAGTTTTCAGGCGATAAGCCGCCGGAAGGCCTAATAGAAGAGATTTCCAATATCGAGCGCAAGGTACGCCTGATTGCCAGAGCGCTTGAATGACTATTTCCCGTCCATCGCCTTAATTTCTTCAACGATGTCAGGATTAGCCAGGGTCGTCACATCCCCGACGTCCTTGTCGTTTGAGATCGCCCCCAGCACCCGGCGCATGATCTTGCCCGAACGGGTTTTGGGCATGTCGGAAACAATCCAAACTTTGCGCGGTTTGGCAATTTTGCCGATTTCCACACAAACTGCATCCGATATTTTCTGGGCCAGACCATCCGACGCCTGCAAACCGGGTTTTAAGGCGACAAAAAGATCCGGCTCTTTGCCTTTGATATCATGGGCCACCGGTACCACCGCTGCCTCGGCCACTTCCTCGACCACAAGAGCGGCCGATTCAATTTCCTTGGTCCCCAGCCGGTGGCCGGAAACGTTGATCACGTCGTCAATGCGGCCCAGGATCCGGTAATAGCCGTCTTCGGCTTCCACGGCCGCATCTCCAGTCATATAGGGCCAATCCCGCCAATCTTTGCTTTGGGGATCTTTGCAATAGCGCGCATAATAGGTATCGACAAAGCGGTCGCGGTCGCCCCAGATGGTCTGGAAGCCGCCGGGCCAGGGATTCTGGATACAGATGTTGCCGGCTTTGCCGGCGCCCGACGGAATGACGTTACCTTCATCATCGTAGATAATCGGGTGGATACCCGGCATGCCCGGCCCGGCACTGCCCGGCTTCATGGGTGTAACGGCTGGAATGGTGCTGCAGAGAAAACCGCCGGTTTCAGTCTGCCACCAGGTATCAACGATGGCCGCTTCGCCCTTGCCGACGACTTTGTAATACCACTTCCAGACTTCGGGTTCGATGGGTTCACCGACGGTGGTCATGTGCTTGAAGTGGTAATTGTATTTGGCGGGCTCGTCCGGACCGATCTTGCGCAGCGCCCGGATGGCAGTCGGAGCGGTATGAAAGATGTTGACACCCAGGTCCTGGGCAATGCGCCAGGGACGTCCGGGATCCGGATAGTTGGGAACGCCTTCATAAACCACTGTGGAAGCGCACAAAGACAACGGACCGTAAACGATATAGGAATGCCCGGTAATCCAGCCGATATCGGCCATGCACCAGTAAACATCTTCCGGGTGAATGTCCTGGACATATTTTGAGGTGCCGGCAACATAGGCCAGATAGCCGCCAGTGCCGTGCTGGCAGCCTTTGGGTTTTCCGGTCGTCCCGCTGGTATACATCAAAAACAGCGGTGCTTCAGCCGGCATGGGCACCGGATCGACGCGCTGACCATAGTAACCCTTTAAGACATCATTGACAAAATAATCGCGGTCTTTGACCATGGGTGTCGGGCTTGAATTCTTCCCCGGGTAACGCTGCCAGACGAGCACCTTGTCCACCTTCTGGCCGTCTTTTTCAGCCAGCTCGACGGCAATATCCGCATTTTTCTTGTGATCCAGCAGCTTGCCGGACCGATAGTAGGAATCCGCCGTAATAAGAACATTGCTGCCCGAATCGACAATGCGGTCGGCGCAGGCCCGGCCGCTAAAACCGCCGAAGACTTCGGAATGAATAATACCCAGTCGTGCACAGGCCAGCATCGTGATGGGCAATTCGGCAATCATGGGAAGGTGCAGGGTCACCCGATCGCCGGCTTTAAGCCCGGCAAAATCCTGCAAAAGGGCCGCGAATTCGTTCACCCGCACGAAAAGTTCCTGGTAGGTGATATGTTCGACCTTTTCTTCTTCAGGCTCCGGAACAAAATGAATGGCGGTTTTATTCTTATGTTTAGCCAGGTGCCGATCCACACAATTGTAACTGGCATTTATTTTGCCGCCTGCAAACCATTTCCAGCAGGGTGCGTCGCTGGTATCCAGGATGGTTTCCCAGTATTCATACCAATCAAGGAGATCGGCATATTCTTTGAAGCAATTGGGGAAATTATCCAGGCTGAAGCGTTTGTATACATCCGGATCGGTCATGTTTGCCTGCGCAATAAACTTTACTGAAGGATAATAATATTGTTCTTCACCCCAGTGTACCGCAATTTCAGCTTCAGAGGTTTCGACAATCCCTTTTTCTGGCATAATATTCCCCTTTCTTCGATATTTCTTTAATGAAAATCCTGTGGCTGGCTGAAAAATTTTCATACCTATATTGATATTCGTGTGATTGTCAATATGAATTTTATGCATCGATATGATTTTATGTGATCACAGCGGCGCCGGCGGTATCATTAGGCCTTGCTTGCATTTGTTAATGGCCATGGTTATAATTTATTATTATGAAATCACATAGCGAAAAAATACCGGATCCCAAAGAGCTGGAGAAAGAAATCGGTGAATTTTTGTCCAAGAAATTCGGCGGGAATGTCAAAATGGTAACGCCCATGATATTACCCCAGGAGGGTGCGGTCGATAAGGTCAAAGCACCGCCCCACCGAAAAAAAATCCATTTTGACCTTAAGCCCGAAGAACTCATCGCTTATCTCGATCAGTTCGTCGTCAAACAGGAAAGCGCCAAGGCGATTTTAGCCACAAAAATCTGCACCCACTTCAATCGCATCAAACGTGCGCAGGAAGGACATGAAAATTCAGATAGAGCGTCAATGGTCGGCCATATTAAAAATAACGTCCTGATGATCGGGCCGACGGGTGTGGGCAAAACCTATATTATCAAACTGATCGCCAATAAAATTGGGGTGCCGTTTGTCAAGGGCGATGCCACCAAATTTAGCGAGACCGGCTATGTAGGCGGCGACGTCGAAGATCTGGTGCGGGACCTGGTCCGCGAGGCGGACGATGATGTTGAACTGGCACAATTCGGTATTATCTATATCGATGAAATCGATAAAATTGCTTCCAGCCGAAACACCATCGGAGCCGATGTATCGCGCACCGGCGTGCAGCGTGCGCTGCTTAAACCCATGGAAGAAACCGAGGTGGATCTAAAAGTGCCCCATGACCCGATTTCCATGATCCAGGAAATCGAAAAATATCGTAAAACCGGAAAGCGCGAAAAACAGTCGGTCAATACGACAAATATTCTTTTTATCATGAGCGGGGCCTTTACGGATCTCGTACCGATCATTCAAAAGCGCCTATCCAGACAGGGAATTGGTTTCGGCGCCAAAATTAAAGACACCCAGAAACAAATTGATATTCTCACCCACGTCAAATCCGAAGATTTGATCCAATTTGGCTTTGAATCGGAATTTGTCGGCAGACTGCCGGTGCGCTCCGTATTTGAATACCTAACCGAAAAAGATTTGTATAATATCCTCAAGAACCCCAACAACCCCATCATTCTGGGCAAAAAATTGGATTTTGCCGCCTACGGCATCGACATCAAATTTGAGGATCAGGTGCTGCAGATGCTGGCCAAACAGGCAGCTGCCGAAAACACCGGTGCCAGGGGGCTGGTAAGTGCCGTTGAAAAAACATTTATTGAATTTGAAAAACAATTGCCTTCTACGCAGGTTAAAAAATTTCCGGCGACGACAGAACTCATAAAAGACCCGAAAAAATCTATTCACGAGCTGACCGCCTCCTCCAATGAGGGTAAAAGCGCCGAGGTCTTTGAAAAATTGGCCCGGGATGAACGGCACTCGATCTTGCAATACCTTGAACTGAACAAAAAGCATCTTTCAGCGAAATACAACCTTACCCTGACACAACCCCGTATGAATATCGTGGCCCAATTCTATGCCAAAAATGTGATGGATATTGAAAATGTGGTTAAACACATCAAGTCCAATTATGACGAAATCAAGAAGATAGAACTGTACTTTTTTAAGAATCATGATATTAATATCGTCCTGGAAGAAGATGCGATCGACTTTATAATGGAGCAATTGATCGAAGCACCCATTCAGCTGGATGACATATTTAAGAAGGTAAATGTGGATTTTGAACACGGCCTCAAACTGGCTCGTGAAAAGACCGGACACAGCCGCTATTTTATCAACCGTCAGGCCCTGCTGGATCCGGAAGCCTACATCAAGCGGCTGATCCAAAGTGAGTTGGGAGCCGCATCAACCCAGAAACCGGACTGAAGCTTTGCGCAGTCCCGCCGATACGCAACGCATGACGGGCGCACCAAAACGCTTCGGCCCGGTCCGTCTTCGCTTTTATCCCTGCACAGGTTGCATGATGTTCAGGCCAAGGCGAATAAAATCGTTGGCAAAATGAAACAGACAAAATGATCGGAATATCCAAACTTTACTGTGGAACCGTTGAGCCTTCTGATGCCCTGCGTTACGGGCGTCACTCGGGTAAACTGCCGTCGCATTTGTTACAATTTTCCAAAGATAAGCGGCCGGTGGTCGTCTGGAATGTGACCCAGCGCTGCAACCTTAAATGTGTGCACTGTTACGCCCATGCCAAAGACATGGCCGACAACAACGAACTGAGCACCCGGGCAGGCAAGCAATTGATTGAGGATCTGGCCGACTTTGGTGCGCCGGTGATCCTTTTTTCCGGCGGTGAACCGCTGGTGCGCAAAGATCTACCTGAACTGGCTGCCTATGCCGTCGATAAAGGCATGCGGGCGGTGATTTCCACCAATGGCACCCTAATCAACGCTAAAACGGCTCGAAACCTGAAACGCATCGGTCTATCTTATGTCGGCATTAGTCTGGACGGCATGCAGGAAATCAATGATCGCTTCAGAGGCATTAAAGGTGCCTTTCAGTCCGCCCTGGAGGGTATCAAAAATTGCCAGGATGCCGGTATAAAAGTTGGCCTGCGCTTTACGATTAATAAATTTAACGTTGATGAGATCCCCCATATATTTAACCTCATCGAAGAAATGGATATCCCCCGGGTGTGCTTTTACCATCTGGTTTACGCCGGCCGCGGATCGGACCTGGTCAAAGAAGATTTAACCCATGCAGGTACCCGCTCGGCCGTGGACCTGATTATCGATGAAACCAAGCGGCTGCACGACATCGGCAAACCCAAAGAGGTGTTAACAGTCGATAACCATGCCGATGGCCCTTACATTTATCTTAGGCTGCTCAAAGAAGACCCGCAACGCGCCGAAGCGGTTCTGGAACTGCTGCAGTGGAATGAAGGCAACAACTCCGGCAGGGGTATCGGATGTGTCAGCTGGGATGGCGAGGTTCATCCGGATCAATTCTGGCGTCACTGCAGTCTTGGCAACATTCGGCAGCGGCCATTTTCCGAGATCTGGGCCGACCTTTCAAATTCGTTGCTCAAAAAACTTAAAGAGAAAAAAAGGCATGTCAAAGGCCGATGTGCCACCTGCCGCTGGCTGGATATTTGTGCCGGTAATTTTCGAGTCCGCGCTGAAGCCACCACCGGCGACGTGTGGGCCCCGGATCCGGCCTGTTATTTAACTGATGAAGAGATTGGGGTTGAGCCAGATCCTAAAAGTTAATTCAACGCCCGCGGGCAGTCTTCTTGTTGACATAAAGCACGAAATCCGAATTTTAACCAAATTATAGAAGGAAGCCACATGTTATTTCCAGATTACCGGCCCAGACGACTGCGGCAAAACGAGGCCTTGCGTCGCATGATCCGAGAAACCCGCCTGTCTGCTGATGATTTTATTTTGCCTTTGTTTGCAATTAACGGCAGTGACGTACAAAATCCGATTCCGTCCATGCCCGGGCACTTTCAATTATCACTTGATCATTTGGTAAAAACAGCCGCTTCTGCTGTGGATCTTGGGATTCCGGCCGTAATGCTGTTCGGGATACCGGAATCTAAAGACCCCCTGGGAACGCGCGCTTACGCCGATGACGGCATCGTCCAGAAAGCAATCCGGGTTTTAAAAGACAAGCTGCCGGATCTGGTTGTGATCAGCGATGTTTGCCTGTGCCAGTATACCGACCACGGCCATTGCGGTGTCGTGGAAGGACAAACGATTGACAACGATGCCTCGCTGGATCTTTTGGCCCGCACGGCCCTTTCCCATGCGAAAGCCGGCGTCGACATGGTGGCCCCGTCGGACATGATGGACGGCCGGGTCGCCGAAATCCGCGACATTCTCGATGAAAACAACTTCAGTCAAGTGCCGATCATGTCCTATGCGGCAAAATACTGCTCGGCGTTCTACGGACCGTTTCGCAGTGCCGCAGAATCGGCTCCTCAGTTTGGCGATCGGCGAACCTATCAGATGGACCCGGCCAATGCCCTGGAGGCCATTCGCGAAGTTTCGCTGGATATTGAAGAAGGGGCCGATATCATTATGGTTAAGCCGGCCCTGGCCTATCTGGATATCATTTGCCGTGTTCGCGAAGAAATCGATCTGCCGGTCGCTGCCTATAATGTCAGCGGTGAGTTTTCGATGATCAAGGCAGCCGAAAAAATGGGCTGGATTGACGGTCAAAAAGTGATGCTGGAAACGCTAACAGCCATAAAACGCGCCGGTGCTGACATGATTCTCACCTACTTCGCACTGGAGGCAGTAAAAGCGCTACAGGCTTAACTGTCAACGAATGCGCTTTCCCTGAGGCCGGCCCGCCGGCCGATTTTCTGCGGTTCGAAATTCATTGTTGATTATTCGATATTCAAATTTAAACGGTATATGGGCTCGACAACGAAAAATGAACGCAACGCATCCTCATTCCGACACCCAGAAGAAAAAAAATGAGCTGCGCCTGGTTGCGTGGGAGACCACACGCAATTGCAATCTGGCCTGTGTGCATTGCCGCGCTTCGGCAACCATGGGTCCCCATGAAGGCGAAATGGGCACATCGGAAGCCCTGCACCTTCTGGACCAGATAGCAGAAGTCGCCAAGCCGATTATTATTCTCACCGGCGGCGAGCCTCTGCTACGCTCAGACATATACGATATTGCCCGCTATGGAACCGAGCTTGGCATGCGCATGGTCATGGCTGTAAACGGCACCCTGATTACCGATGCGGTGGCCCGGCAGCTGGTCGACGCCGGCATTCAACGGATCAGCGTCAGTCTCGACGGTTCAAGTGCTGAAACCCACGATCGTTTTCGCCAGGTGCAAGGGGCCTTTGAGGGCACGCTGCGGGGCATTGATTTGCTGAAAAAAGCCGGCATGGAATTTCAGATCAACACAACCATCACTAAAACCAATCTGAATGAAATCCCCAAGATACAGGAACTGGCCGTGGATCTGGGTGCAGTGGCGCATCATATTTTTCTTCTGGTTCCCACCGGGCGCGGTAAATATATTGTTGATCAGGAGATCAACGCGGCCGAGTACGAAAGCACCCTCAATTGGTTTTACGATCAAAGGGATAAAACACCGCTTCAACTGAAAGCAACCTGTGCCCCCCACTATTACCGAATTCTAAGGCAGCGGGCTAAAAAAGACGGCATTTCCGTCACCTTCCAGAGCCACGGACTCGATGCAGTCACCCGCGGCTGTCTGGGTGGCATCGGCTTCTGCTTCATATCGCACCGGGGCATTGTCCAGCCATGCGGTTACCTGGACTTAAATTGCGGTGACCTTCGGCAGTCGACTTTTGGCGAAATATGGAACCATTCAGATATATTTGCGGAGCTGCGAAATTACGACAAGTTGAAGGGAAAATGCGGACGCTGTGAATATAAACGGGTCTGCGGGGGATGCCGCGCAAGGGCCTATGAGGCCACCGGTGATTTTATGAGAGAAGAGCCCCTGTGCAGCTATCAACCCCGTTCAAAGAAATAGCCGCGTTTACTCATAATTTCAAAAACTACCTTAAAAATACCACAAGCCCTCACCTTCTTCCGGCAAACTGCTGTTTGATCGCCGATCTGCACCCTGTTGCTTTCTGAAAAAGCCATGAAATGCTTTACTTTTTCTCGAATGCTGATATCATTTTAGTACTGTTTTTAGCACTCTAAATTAAAGGGGAGATGATATGAAAATCCAATCACTGATGATCAAAAAACCCATTACCATCAGGCCCAATGCGTCGGTTGGTGAGGCCATTGAATTGATGAAAGCGAATTCTATTCGACATCTTCCCGTGATCGATAGAGGAAAGCGGCTGATTGGATTCCTGACGCTGGCAGATCTAAAACAGGGCCTGATTCCCTCCATGCTAGGTGATGTCTCCCTGGATGATTTGATGATTAAAAATCCGATCACGGTGAGTCCCGATGATGACATCGAATTCGCCGCTCAGCTGATTTATAATCACAAAATTGGCGGGATGCCGGTGGTTAAAGCTGGCAAGCTTGTCGGCATTGTGACCGCATCGGATATGTTACGAACCTTTATCGACATGATGGGTATCTTATCAACAACTTCGCGCATTGACGTGGAATTGGAAGAACAACCCGCCGCCTTCAAAAAGGCCATGCAAATTATCAATGACAATGGCGGGGATATCATAAATGTCAGCATGACGCCCCGGCAGAAGGGCAAACGGGTTTATTATTTCCGACTGTCCGCCTGCAAAACCAATGTCATTAAAAAAGCATTAGAAAAAGAACGCTTCAATGTTATAGCGGCCATGGATTAGGCCGGTGCTCGTAAACTGAAAGACACCATGCTCAAATAAGAAACGGCTCGTTTCTGCTCACATCTGTTTTCTTCAAAGGATATATTTTTCAGCCTCACGCCATTTACGCTCTATTTCTCTGGCCACTGCTGCTTTTAGGTCAATGCATTCGATAATGCTCATCGGTGTGCTGTCGAGAGCGTTCAAAGATGAACTGGCTATCCAGCAGCGTCCATTAAAAAAAATGTAGCGATCATGAACCATGACATGGCGCCGAATTTCAACATCCGGGCAGCTGGCGCAAAATTTTTTTAAAATCACATCGAAGCCGGTGGCTAAAGCACCGGACTCCCGGCTGGTCAGTAATCGCAGGGGGTGCTGAACATCTTTAAGACATTCAAAGGTGGTGCTGCCAAACTGAGTATCCATCAGGGTAATCGCAGTCTGGGCGGTGCTAAAAAATTTTTTGATTTCTGATATGGCTTTGAAACGATAGTTTTTGGACTCAGCGATTTGCACCGGCTTTTTATTTTTGGCCAGCAGAAACTGCAGCTTTTTTAACTGCGGTTTCATTTGCTCGTCAAATACATTGCTTTCCCAAGTTGTATTTAAAATCCGCTGGTCACAGCGTTGCACCAGATCCTGCAGCAGTTTTGACAGCAGCTGTTGATGCCCGAAATCGCTTTGACTGGTCAGATTGTTGGCCAGCTTTACATGATTGAGATTGACCCCCAGATAGTCCACATCGACATTGAACTGATTGCATAGCTCTTCGAGCTCATAATTACCGTAATATTCTTTCATCGCATCTGTAAGAATTTCAATTGCTTTTGTGCTCATGGCAAAAATTCCTTTGTATAGGTTCTCGCTTTAAAGCGATTTCAGGACAGACCCCAGCCTTGGAGCTGCACCTGCTGAAGATAGTATCGGCACATTCCTGTTGATACTTGACCTTTTTATTATATAACAAATACTTAACGAATAACGGATAACCAATAACAGCCGACCGGGCTCTCGGTTATGGCCGGCCGGTTACCGAAAGGAAGGGCTTTACGGTGAGGTTATTTCCGTCTGTTTTGACCATGATGGCACCATTTTGGTCGGTACGATATATCCGGCACCCGATGCGGCCATAGGCATCCAATACCCTTGTATGCGGAAATCGAAATCTGTTTTTCCAGCCGGCAGAGATCACGGCGACATCCGGCTGGACTTTGGATAAAAAAGATTGACTGCTTGAACTCCGGCTGCCGTGATGCGGCACCAGCAGGACATCGCAGGCCAGATCCGCACCGGCAAGGCCCACCAGTTCCTTTTCGGCTCCAGCCATAATGTCCCCGGTAAACAAAAATGAGGTATCGTCAAAAGATACTTTGACAACCATCGAATTATTATTGGTGTTGCGCCATTTTTGGCTCGCTTTTCGGGCCAAAAAATCAGCGGGGGGATATAAGAAGCAAAATTCGACCCCGTTGATCAGCTGCCGGCGGGGCATGTGTCGAAATTCCGGCAGGTTTATCTTTTTTTGAGCAATAATCTCTTGCAATTGCCTGTAACCCCGGGTCCTTCTGGTCTCATTGTTCGTCCAGATCGTTTTTACGTTGAAATGCCGGGCGATAAAAATAAGACCGTTAAGATGATCGCTGTTGGGATGAGAGAGTACCAGTGTGTCGACGGTTCGAATCTTCTTACGCCATAAAAAGGGTGCAATCACCCGGGCACCCATGTCAAAGGTATTATTATCTGAAAAGCCGCCGCCATCAATCAGGGCCGTATGGCCGCCGGGCAACTCCAGAAGTGCCGAACTGCCCTGCCCCACGTCAATATAGGTCACCCGCAAATCACCATTTAGGTGTCGCCGCGCAAACCAGTAACCCGCATCAGCCAGCAGCGCCAAGCCGACCACCAGCCCGATAATGGCGTATCTTTTTACAGCAGACCCTGCGGTCAGCAATCTGAATGCCGCTGCTGCCCGGGATAAAATCCAATTCAGGCCGAATCTACCGCCGACCTTTAAATACCTGTTGAAATCCGGGACGCGGTCCGCTCGAGGCTCTGCCGGATGGCAATCATCTGCCGGGATCTGTCCAGCAGCGGTTTTCAAATCCCTTCTAATCTTTACGCCGTTCAGCACCACCCAGCCCAGCACATAATAGCACACCATCTCAAACAGGCTGGGGGTAATGGTTTTGATTGCCGCAAAAGGCAAACTTGCAAAATAGTTTACGGCCAGCAGCACATAATCCAAGACAAACAGGCAGATTTGAATACAACCGTAGGCCATAAGGCTGCTGACGGGATATATGAAAAGCGCCAGGAGTCCGCAGGGAATAACGACAAAGCCCACCAGCGGTACGACCACAAAGTTGGCAAAGAGTCCGACAAACGATACCTGATTAAAATAAAACATCACCAGCGGCAGCGTCCCGCAGATCGCCAGCGCGGATACCAGCAAAAACAGGCGTATTTTGCGAAGCAATTGATTGCCGATTCCGGTCTTGGCTTTTTGCCTGTCGTCTGGCGCCGCTTTCTGAATACAGGACAATCCGTAAAGAATCGACAGTACCGCCAGAAATGAAAGCTGAAAAGAAATTGAAAAAAGCGCCGGAGGGAACAAGATCAGGATGATAAAAGCGGCCAGGCCAAGCGTATTCAGTGAATCGGGTTCGCGTTCGAACAGAAACGTCATTAAAAACGCACCGACCATGATAACCGCCCGCTGGGTTGAAGGCGACATTCCGGAAACCAGACCATAAATACAGACCGGAACCAGTGAAAGAATGGCCGCCCCTTTGCGCGTCCAGGCCTGCCACAGTAACGGTCGCACCAGACGCAAGATCCTATGAAAAAAGAAAAATGCCACCGTTGCCACAATTCCGATATGAAGCCCCGAAATCGCCAGGACATGACCCACGCCTGCCCGATTGAATTCATCGCGGACCTCTGAGGATAATGCGGTCCGATCACCGATAACCAGGGCTTTAAGAACAGCGGCGGAAGGCCCCCTGCCGGCCCTGTCAATCAGGGCAGCCAGTGCCTGCCGGACATTGTTAAGCCGTTGCGCCAGATCGTTCGATGATTCTCTTTGCACCACATGCAGCCGGCTTCCTTTGGTATAAGCGGTGCGCCACAGACCCTTAAACGCCATATAGCGCTGATAATTAAATCCTCCAGGGTTGTTGAAGTTGCGGGGCTGCCGCAGGCGGCTGCGAAACACCACCCGATCACCTCTGGCAAATTCCGGGCCCGGCCCGCTTACGGTCACCCGAATTTTTCCGCTGACCCGGTGTAACGCCTTTTTATGTTTGAGTGTATCCGCCCGCAAAACGAACTTTTTTAGATATAAAAATTGAACCGGATGGGAGTCCACCACACCGGTAATCTGCCAGCGGGTTTCATCTGAAAAATTGTGAATGTGATTCGCGGAAAAATGAGGTGCCACCCAGGGCTGGATTGCAGCATAGCCCAGGGCAGCATATAAAAAAATTGGAATCAGACCGGCAGTCTTTTTCCGTATGAGGTTGATTCCGATAAAGCCGGCACTGAAAAGAGCGATGACCAGCATAACAATGGCATGGCCGGGTAATTGACAGCCCAAAACAATGCCGCCCATCAGCGATATCAGAAGCGCTGTAATGGGGCGTAGATAGAAATGACTGTCCATTTTTTCAGAAGCCCTATTTTACACGACGGATGGCTGCTCCCAGTTTGGAGAACTTCTCTTCGATGGCTTCATAGCCCCGGTCCAGATGATAGACGCGATTGATTTCAGTTCGGCCCTCAGCCACCAAACCGGCCAGGATCAGAGAAGCGCTGGCTCTGAGGTCGGTGGCCATCACGGGGGCGGCGGATAAACCGGGGACGCCTTTAACCATGGCGGTATTGCCTGAAATTTTAATATCCGCGCCCATACGCTTTAATTCGCTGACATGAATAAAGCGGTTTTCAAATATCGTTTCAGAAATGATGCTGGTGCCGCTGGCGATGCTCATCAACACCATGAACTGAGCCTGCATATCCGTCGGAAAGCCTGGATATGGCTGAGTTTTAACATCTACGCTGGCAATTTCGTCATTACCGTGAACATGGATGGCTTTTTCACGGACGCTAATTTCGACACCCGCACGTCTCAGCTTATCGAGACAGGCCCCCACATGATCCGGCTCGCAATCCACCAGGGTGACATCGCCGTGAGTCAGGGCCGCAGCAATCATAAATGTGCCGGTTTCGATACGATCGGGAATAATCTTCACGGATACCGGCCGTAATGAGGTTACGCCGTTTATGGTAATAACCGCCGTTCCGACCCCCTGAATATCGGCCCCCATTTGATTGAGCACCCCGGCCAGGGCTGCAACTTCGGGCTCCCGGGCCGCATTTCGCAAAACAGTGGTACCTTCGGCTAAAACGGCAGCCATCATCAGGTTTTCTGTACCTGTTACCGTCACGGTATCGAGATAAATGTCGGCGCCTTTCAGTTTTTTTGCTTCGGCCTGGACATAACCGTGTTCCAGTTTGATTTCGGCACCAAGCTGAGCCAATCCTTTCAGGTGAAGGTTGATCGGACGGGCGCCGATGGCACATCCACCGGGAAGGGATACTCTGGCCTTTTGGAGGCGGGCAATCATGGGCCCCAGAACCAGTATGGACGCCCGCATTTTTCGGACCAGGTCATATGGCGCCTCATAGCTTAGGATGCGCCCCGTGTCTACGTGAACCGTATCGCCGTGCGTTTCGGCGCGGGCGCCGAGATTGCATAACAGCAGTTTAATGCTTTCAACGTCTTTTAAATCCGGCACATTGGAATAGGTATTGGCCCCCTCAGCCAGCAGCGAAGATACCAAAATGGGCAACGCTGCATTTTTGGCGCCGCTGATCCGCACCTCCCCTTTTAGCGGGTGTCCACCTTCAACAAAAATTTTATCCATCCGAACTCCTTATCTGACGAGCTGAAGCGACACAATAATACCACGAAGATCACGAAGAACACAAAAAAGAAAAAATATACGCTTGGCATTAACAATCCTTCGAGACCTTGGTGCACTTCGTGGTGAACGTTACACGCTTAATCAAACCCGAGCAAATTGTATAACCACAAAGAGCACAAAAAAAGCGCTCCCCTGTTGTGGCGGGGCAAGCGCTTTTTAACAGTCATCGATTCTGGAATCAGTGTTGATGGCTGCCTTTACCTTTAGCGGCATCCAGAGCTGCTTTTAAGATACAATAGGTTATCCCTAAACCGAGGACGGTTAATGCAAACCAGAGCCCCCCGTGAAACACCAGATGTCCTGCATCCCAGATCCATTCGAAACTAAACGGCAACATGCAATTCCTCCATAATGCTTCTTAATAGATTATATGCGGGCCGGTTAATTGCGGGCCGGACCCAGAGATAATTTAAACCACAAAGGTCACAAAGATCATAAAAATTCAAAAAGTAAACGCATCTGTTTTTACTTGACCTTTGTGATCTTCGTGCCCTTCGTGGTAATAATATTTTCTAAAAGATCAAAGCCACCGATCCGATCTTATCGCTAGCCGATTTGGCCCCTGCCACACTATGACTCTGCCGGGCTCAATTCCGCCCCGGGCCCGGTCCCGACCGGATCCGATTCGGGTTCGGCAGCCTTATCCGCAGCAGCCGGTTCATCAATCGGATTGAGTTCCCGCTCCTGGGGGAAAATAGGCAGATAGCGGTACGAGGCGGAGATCAGGATAATGCCGTAAGCCACCGGCAAAATAGTGGTGGCGATTTCCTGCCAGCTTGGCAAGTAGGTAAACCACCCTTCGAACGGCAGTACCGGAACCGCCAGGACCTGCAGCACCATCACCCAACGGTTCAGACACACCCCGAGCACCCCCAGTATAACGGCAAGCCAGAGGAATGACTGGGTCTGCCGAAGTTTGGGTATAATCAAAATCAGCGCCGGCAGAATCCCACAGATGCCGATTTCGGCAATCAAAATCCAGATGCCATAGGCCGAACTGGGGTTGTTGCTGTAAAAATCCCAGAAGGTAAACCCTTTCGCCGGTGCCGTCACGCTGGCCCAGTAAATGGTATCGACGATTTTGGCAATAATATAGAAAAATATCATCCAGCCCGATATTTTGGCCAGAAGATCAATGACATTGTCTTTGACCAATTTCTTGCGCGTAATGGTTTCCGTTATTTTGGTAATAAATATGGTAAAGCAGGGCCCAAAGGCAGCCGCGGACCAGGTGAACAGAAAAAATGTCCAGGGCCAGACCAGGACCCCTTCGCGGTAGCCAAAAGGACGTGCAAACAGAACGCCGGGCACCCCACCCAAGGATCCTTGGTGAAAAAAGGAAAGAAACGCACCGGTAGCGGCAAACACGGCCATGATTTCATGCATGTTATGACCCAGGTTATGAAAAAACGGCACCTTGTCCAGCTTGCGGTTTTCAAGCACCATGGGAATATACTCGATGGTCAGCACCCCGAAATAACAGGTCAGACAAAACGCCACTTCAGTCAGCATGGAATGCACATTGGCGTGCCAGAAGATAAACCATCCCCGTAAAGGCTGCCCGATATCGAAGCCCAGGATCATCAGCGCCGAACTGTAACAGATAAATCCGATCAGCACGGCGTAATTGATGATATTTTTCAGTTCATCTTTGCCGACAAGATATCGTAAGAAACCGGTAAAAAAAGCGCCGCCGCCCAGGGCGATTACGGCAAGATCGGCCCAGATCCACAAAGCAAATCCATAGGCGTTGTTCATATTTGTCTGGTTAAGCCCTTTGATGTAAACCAGCAGCATCGCAAAAACGCCCCAGGCCAGAACCACACCGTTTGCACCGATCCACAGGACAAACTGCCAGATGGGACAGCGTTTAACGCCTTTGGGAATTAAAGCAGAATCCATAAGTTCCGTGCTCCTAGATTGACGTGAATATTAAAAATGAACAGACGTGCATTCATTAGCTATGTGCCTTGTTTTTAAATTCATCTTTCAAATAATTATCACTGGCCTTGCGAACCCACTCACGGCTGGACAGATAATAAATCTTGGTGTTGGTGCCCAGACGTTCCAGCAGGCGAAACGCCTTGGGGTTCTTGGACCGGCCATGGTGCGCTGCATCAGGCTGGGCAATTTGATGGACCGCATGTTCTGGATTGTTCAAATCGCCGAAGATAATCGCACCGGCCGGACAGGCCTGGGTGCAGGCAGTCTGATATTCATCTTCTTCGATTTCCCGGCGGCCCTCCATGTAGGCCCGGTCTTTGGCCGCCTGATAACGATGAATACAGAAACTGCACTTTTCGACAACCCCCCGCATGCGCACCGATACACCGGGATTGAGCATCCGCTCCATTCCATCGGGCCAGACCGGATCCCACCAGTTAAACTGGCGCACATGGTAGGGGCAGGCTGCCATACAATAGCGGCACCCAAAACAGCGTGGATAAATCTGGCTGACGATGCCCGTCGACATGTCGTAATCCGTCGCCGTCGCCGGGCAGACCGACACACAGGGAGAGTGACCAGCGTGTCCTTCACAGTGCTGACACGGCCGGGGAAGATAACATTCCTCATAATCCGGAAAGGATTTTCCATTGTTTAACTTGTATACATGCATCCAGGAAACACTCAGCATCTTGTCGGTATCATCCTCGCGAAATGGAATATTGTTTTCCGCATAACAGGCAACCATGCAAGCACCGCAGCCGGTGCATTTGTCCAGGTCTATAACCATTCCATATCTCTTAACACTTTCCTTTTCCATCAGCACCCCTTGGTATTGACTATTTCCTAATTTCTATTTTCGATTGATCTTCGAATTTTTCAAATATTCAGTCAGCTCAGACTTTGCTGAGCTTGGCCCGAATGCCCCAGGCCGTATTGTGGCCGGATGCCGGATCCTCGATGGCGCTGCTAAACTGATTGTAATTTATGCCTCTGCCGGCTAAAGATCTGTCCTCGGTTGTGCGGCCCAGGCCCCGGGGGATGGCAATAACACCGGGCATAATCCGATTGGTAAGATGCGTTTTTACCCGAACAGATCCCTTGAGGGTCGCCAGGCTGGCGTATTTTCCTTCTGAAAGTCCCAGCGGTTTTGCGGTTTCCGGATTGATTTCCACCAGAACATCATTGCCTTTTAAAATCGTGTCTTCGAGTGCCTTTACAAGAAAAGGCGGTGTTGCGATATAACCGCTGGTGAGTCTCATGGTGTCATAGGGGACCAATACCAGTGGATAGCGTGATTCATCGCCTTCGAGTTTTACCGGATTATATTCGGCCAGTTCACGAATATCGCTGTTGGTGAATTCGAACTTGGTTGAAACGGTCTCAAAAGCATCCACCCAATCTGCCCCGCTAAACTGGTCATCAACCCAATAACCCTGTTCAACCATGGCATCCCACCGATCGCCCAGGGTTTCTTCCAGGCAGGCGGTATATTCATCCCAGGGGAATGCTGCCCCAATGTTGTCACCCAGCGCTTTAGCCAGTTGGATAATAAAATCACCGGTATGACGGGTATTGTATAGCGGTTCGACTGCCGGCCGGGCCAGGCTGATGATGGGTTTTGGGAAACCAAGGGCTAGCGGGATATCTTGATAACGCTCCAGATAAATGTGGTTCGGCAATAGCAGGTCGGCCATGGCCGTTGTTTCGTCCAGGTAGGAAGAAAAACTGACGACAAACGGAATCTTTTCAAACGCCCTTTTCACCGATTCGGTATCCGGCAATGAATACAGGGGATTGGCATCATAAACAAAGAGCATCTCTACCGGTGATTCGGCGCTGGCGTTAATGGCTTCCGGCAGGCGATGCAATAAATATCTGGCATTCGGGTAGCGGGAACTGCCGGCACCATCCATGCGGGGCTGCTGAAGGCCTTCTGCAGCAACCGCATCGATTTCCAGCTCAGGCCAATCGATATAATCGGGTTCCGGCACCGCCTGGACGCCCCCGGGCTGATTGATGTTGCCCACCAGCGCATTTAACGTGTGCACCGCTAAAAATGCCTGTAAGCTCCCCGGCTGATGGCCCTGGCCCTGTCCGCAAATCGCCAGGGGCCTGCGTACACCGGCGAAATCTTTGGCCAGCGCCACAATCGTTCCGGCAGTGATCCCGGTGGTTTTGGAAACCACTTCCGGCGGGAAGCCGTCGATGATCTGCTGGAAGCGTGCGGATAGGCCCGAGGTGTATCCATTCACAAAATTCTGGTTATACAGCTTTTCTTTGATGATCACATACGCCAGACCAAATGCCAGAGCACCTTCGGTGCCGGGGTTGATGGGGATCCAGTGATCGGATTTGGCCGCTGTCTTGGACAGACGCGCTTCGATTTGATCCATGCGACCACCATTTTCGCGCATCATGGCCTTGGCTCGGAACATATAGCCGGGAGATCCCCAGCCTTCGATTAGACCGCTGCCGAAACTTAAGATAAAGTCTGCATTTTCAATATCGAATCCGGCCATGGAGCGGGTGCCCTGGGTCAGGTAAAGTGCCAGCTCATAGGAATCCCAGGTCGATGGCGTTCGGAAAAAATTGGGTGAACCGTAAACGCCTAAAAACCGGTTAAAAAGTCCCGGAACCGTGCCCCGATCGGACCCGGCCACACAGGCCAATTTATGAGCCGATCCAGCGGCACGCAGTTCTTTTAGTTTGGCCGCTATTTCGGCAATGGCTTCTTCCCAGGATATTTTTTGCCATCGGCCGTTGACCTTTTTCCGGGGGGTCCGGATGCGTGTCGGGGTGTAGAGCAGTTGTGCGCCGGCAAGTCCGAGAATACACAGCCCACCATCATTTACGGGGTGTCCCTCAAGCCCCTCTATTTTAATCACCCGCTCATCCACCTTTTTCACCGAAATGCCGCAACCACCCGGACAAAGTGTGCAGGCGGATTTGAACCGGGTAATTTCGCCTTTTTCCGGAACCGGTGTCCAGGGCCAATTCTGGCTCCAGATGGAAATATCATCGGTGATTTTCCAGGGCAGGGGTGACAACGCTGTCCCGGCGGCCCCGCCAAGAGCAAATGCTAAAAAACTTCTTCTGTCTATTTTCATTTAATTATCCCTGAAAAGGTGAAAACATTAATTATTGATAATGGAAAACCCGTCCTGCGATGGATGGGTGTCACACCAACAACGATTATTGCTCAGTGGTGACAGACAAAACACCCGCCCCGCAAGGTCTGCACGCTGTTCTGGTTAACATTTTCTTTCACATGGCACTCGGAGCAATCATCCATCTTCATGCGATCCCAGGAATTGCGCTTGATACCGGCGATATTTTTGCCCCAGATATTCCGGCTGTAACCGGAAATACGGTTTTCTTCGTAAACTTCCAGGCTCTCTGATTCGCCAATATCTCCGTGACAGGTGACACAGTCCATCTGCGCCATTTTCACATGGGCGACATGCGAAAAAAATACGTTTTGTG
>JASFPY010000002.1:0-18265 GCA_050115755.1 Desulfobacteraceae bacterium
TATCGGAAAGGGCTGGAAGTCATCTGTTCGCCGACTTTTGCAAATCCAGATTGTCTTCTCAATAGTCGCTATTTCAGTAGGCGCCTTCCTACAGAAGCCATACGCAGCTTGGGCTGCAAACAATATCATGGTCATCATCGGTATTGTAGTCGTCTTGGCCAATTTATTTCAACCAAAACTGGTATGGAACCGTGAACTGAAAGTCTTAAGGTTTGGCTTTTTTCTTTTTGCGGCGATGGGCTTAATCGAAAATATTGCGCCTTTGCTGAAAAAAGGAGCCGAGGTCTCCTATTTGGAGGGATTTGGCTTTATCATTTTTATTGGCTGCCTGGGTTATGCCGTCGCTTATCGGTTTTTTCAAAACGAAAAAGAACTAATTGCCATTTCTCATGAGCTCGAAACCGCTCGCCAGATTCAATCCTTCATTCTGCCGGAGGAGTCCATTAATATAGAGGGTCTTAGCATAACAGCGCGCTATGTTCCCATGGCATCGGTTGCCGGTGATTTTTACGATTTCGCAAAAGTGGATGAAAAACGCCTGGGCATCCTTGTCGCCGATGTATCCGGCCACGGGGTGCCGGCATCGCTGATTAGCTCCATGGTCAAAATTGCGTTTGCATCCAATACCGCTCATGCCGCCAATCCATCTCAAATGCTTAACGGCATAAACCAGGTGTTATGCGGCAAACTTGAAAGTGATTTTGTCACCGCCGGATATCTTTTCCTGGATACTGAAGAAAATAATATGATTTATGCTGGAGCGGGCCATATGCCGCTGATTTTGTGGCGCGCGGCAGAGAAGAAAATCTATGAATTTCGCGAAAAAGGAACCATCTTAGGACAATTTGAAGATATTCAATTTAAAAATAGTCGTTTTCCGCTTAAACCAGATGATCGGATTATCCTTTACACAGATGGGATTGTTGAAACATCGAATCCGGCAAACGCCCTTTTTGGCTTTGACCGGTTAAAAGAATTCATTATGTCTCATGCCCGACTACCGGCGGGCCAATTTGCAGATGCGCTTGTCCGGCGTATATTCAACTGGTCGGGTAAACCTTCTGAGGAAGCGCTGGATGACGATCTTACATTAATTGTGGCAGATTATAAACATGCTTAACGTCTTTGAACATGAACGATCAAAATCCACAATACCCTGGGCGCCGCCGGATCAATGGCAGGCTGTCAATCGGGCTATCAGATTTCATTGCGATCGTTATCCGGAGAATTTTAAGTCGGCGGTGTCTTTAGCGCAAAAAACAAAGCGCCGCCTGCAGACTATCTTTCCCGTTCTTGACGAGATGTGTGCCGACTCCTGTCCCTGGTGCCCGGAGCCCTGCTGCCTGAAAGCCAGCGTATGGTTTGATTTCAAAGACCTGCTGTTTTTTCATTTTAATCATCAGCCCATTCCGCCGGCTCAACCCAGGGCCAATTTGAGTATGCCCTGTCGATACCTGGGACCAAGAGGGTGTCGGCTGCAACGGATGACGCGGCCCTGGATCTGCACCTGGTATCTTTGCCCGACGCAAACTGCAAAATTGAGAAATAATTATCACACGAAACGAAAGTTATTAAGCTGGGCCATGGCCCAAATTAAATCCGAACGTCATTTGCTCGAAAACGAATTTATCCGGATTGTTTTTTAGTTGGATTTGAATCTTAAAAAAATTCCAAAGCCGATCTATCTCAGATACACTTTGCTGAATATCCCGGGTTTGGTGGTAGTTATACTGATTCTGATTATTATCCAGCGCTGGGTTGCGCTGCCGGCGTGGCTTTTCTGGGTCATCATCGGTTTTTGGATCGTCAAAGACGTGCTGCTGTTTCCATTTGTCTGGCGAGCCTATGACTGGGAGCGACCCGGCAGTTCCCGGGCAATGATCGGAGAGTATGGTATTGCCAAAGAACAACTGGCGCCAGAGGGATATGTGCAGATCCAAGGAGAGCTCTGGCGAGCGGTAAAAATTGATAAAGGGCCGCCGATTGAAGTGGGGCAGTCCGTCAAGATTGTCAAAATGAACGGGCTTACCCTTTTTGTCGAGCCGGCAAATCCGGACAAATAAAACCATTATTTATTGTTCCATCAAAAAAATGGGTCTTGTTTCGATTTGCGCCACCTCTCATGAGAGTGGCTGGGATGCTGCTGCATTTGTCGCCAGTATACTGGCGGCGCTAACCGAATAAGGCTAAGCGTCCTTGCTAAGCCAACAGGTTGCAATTTATTTTGGTCACCTGTGAAATTGTGCTATAATTTTAAAATACGCATGGGTTGTCTTGCCCCTTACCTGTCAGATGATGCGCTCAAATCCATCACGGCCGGGTTTTACAGTGGTTGTCAAAAAACCATTCCGATACTCGGACGGTTTTTTCTAAAACCACGTATGCCGCGAATCCTTCTTTTAGGGATATTATTATGAAAAGCGGGAGAAATACGGACAAGGATTCAGCCGAAGACGCGAGCATTATCGTTTGCCCTCAGTGCAACATCAAAAATCCCATTGAGTCTGATATCTGTTACAACTGCGGCGCCGCTTTGCATGAGATACCGGCCAGAAAATCCGGTCGGCCCTGGTTGGTGGTTTTCGGTTTTTTCCTTTTTGTCGCAGTCGTGCTTTATTTTTATTATCGTTCAGACAGCACCCCGCCGCCATCTTCCGAATCGAATCTTATTTCCAAGACACCGCTGACGCCACCCCCCAAGAAAAAGCCTTTACCCGAAAAGGCCTTTGCTGTTAAAGCCGTTGCTGAGAGTGAAGCCGATGTCGAACAGATCAATGTTCCGGTTGGGCTGCTTCAGATCAAAGATATCGCCGGTCATCTGATTTCAGAAATCATGCTGCCGGTGGTCGGCGGCGGCTGGGTCGCCCTGCCCACCCGTGAAGGTCTCGGCGGTTCCAGCTGGGTGCTTCAGATGAGTGCGGGAGATCAGCGGGATATTGAAGGGGGCATCATAAACGATCTGGATCAAATCAGCCTGTGGCGGATTCCGGAAGATGAGATTCTGGAAAGCCCCGAGCTATATCCATGGTCTGCGGGCGATCCGCTGTCCTGGATGGCGCTCAGGTCCCAGGATCCACCGGAGCCGGTTGAAATCGGGGGTATTGGCAGACAGGGAAATTTTTATAAAGGTTCTTTGCCGGATGGCATAAACGATTCCGGCGTGTTTATTCAGGATGGCCGTGTGGTTGGCTGGACATTCGGCGATTTCATTGACGGTGCTTTTTTGTGGGCCGGTGATGCGGGCTACAATCTTAAAGCCGAACTTCGGGTCGATGATTATTATCGGCTCACCTTCGCCAACAGCCGGGAAGAAGAGTTTGTGCTGGCACTTGCCATGGGCGATGACTACTCATATTTAGATCGCTTGGCAGCATTTACCCGGGCATTCCGGGCCGATCCCAGGCTTTCTGCAGACCAAACGCCCGACTATCTGAAACCCGAGACGGTTATCAGCCAAATGCGGTCGCTGCTTGCGCGAGCGGTTCAAGAAGGTTTTGGATTACAGGCAGCCGCTTATTTTGATGCCGAGGTGCTTGCTCGGGCAGGTGATGTTTCTCTGATGTCGGATGTGGTTATTTTGACTGCGGAACGTTTCGGCCCGGAGGAGGCGGTCAATTTAACGGAAAGCGTTATCGAAAATTTAGAGCCGGCAGGCAATCGTGAAAAGACACAGTTAAATGAACTTCATGCCGGTCTCTATCAAAACTGGTTAAATGTATTGTTTGAAGCTGGAGATATTGATGGTGCCTGGCGGGTATATGAACGCGGCAGCCGGCAGTTGCCGGATGACCTCAACATTTACCTGTTCGGCGTTCGACTGGCCCTGGCCGAAAGCGACTGGGAAACGGCGGAAAGGCTTCTGGCCGCCAAAGATTATCCGGCGGCTCTAAGGGACCAGGTCAGAATTTTGCAGGCGCAAACTGACGAACTGAAAGGACAACACGGAAAAATTGTCATTCAATTTACACCGGGCACCCGACAAATACCGGTAACTGCTTCAATCAATCAGGGAACCACTCAGGAGTTCATCGTTGATACGGGTGCATCGATGGTCACCATACCCTTTTCCACCGCCAGAGTTCTCGGAATCGTTATATCGGTCCGAAATCCACGCCGCAAGGTTTTTACAGCCGGCGGTGAGATCTATGCACCTGAAGTCATACTGGATTCAATTACGCTTGAGGGGTTTGAAACTTATAATGTAAAAGCACTGGTGATGGATATTCCCGATCAACCCGGTTTGGGTCTGCTGGGCTTAAATTATCTGCGCCGCTTCAGAATGGATCTGAATACGGATGAGGGGCTATTGATGCTGGCACCTAAATAGAAGCGGTTTCAAAATCCCATCTAAGGCCCAATGGCGCGTTGCAGGCCTCCGGAAAATGCTCACATTCAAATTAGCTGATAGCTAATAGACTGAAGGATTGAAATCCTTTTTACTATGAGCTATGAACTTTAGGCTATGAGCTTTAGATTGCCTTGCCCTCGGACCTGATCTGAGGTTTTGAAACCGCTTCTAATAAAAACTTCCCGCAGCTAAAAATCTTCGATAACGCTTCCTTTTTTCACATAATTTTCAATATGATTCTGGGAACTTACCAGGGCTTGCATGGCGGTTTCGAATCTGGCATAAACCGGATCTTCTTCGCCCAGCAACGATTGCGCCTTTTGCAGGATTTTCAACCCCTGTGCCAGATGGGCATTGATATCATTTAATATCGCCTTGCGCTTACGGTGTCTTTCCCGTTCTTTTGCAATTACCGGCAACAATCGCTGAATCGAATACTCGACCAGTGCGTCCCGCGGCGCATTGAATTGCCGCGATGTTTGGTCCAGGCAGGTCAGCGTGCGCCGGCTGATCACAAAGGTTTTTTGAACCCGTTCCAAAGTCTCAAACACGTCATCTTCAATTTCGTTGGCAATGGCATTCAAAGACTGCACATCCTCTATCAAATGATCAAAGAGCGATTTTTGTTTGATTCCCAGCTGTGTGGCCACAATGCTGAGCACATCAATGGACCGGGCTGATAATTTAAAGGTTGCGCGAACCGATTGCCGGCCTCTCAAGTCGGTAGATGACGGCAACGGTAAGGTTATTTCTTCAAACGGCGAGTTTTTAATCTTTTTTGCCATTTTGCCCTGCCTTTTTGGTTTTCGCGGCGCCGCGCAAATTTCATTACTTTATTCCATATATTATAATTAATAATATTGCAATATGCTTATATCAAGCGCTCAACACAAGGTGTCAGGTGTCAGGTGTCAGGTGTCAGGTTTCAGAATTGAAACGGCTGACACCTGAAACCTTATGAGATGAAACGTGAGCCTACTTTGTAAGGGACTCTGTCGCGGCATAATCCCAAGAAGCGGGTGAGGACACAGGCGGCGTTATTGAAAGCGGTCATATGTGGCTTGATATTGGGTTTGATCGATATAGGCATAACGCCTCAGGGCATCTAAAATCCAGCGGGCTTTCCATTTCAGCCAGTCATCATTTTCGGTGGGATTGATTTTTAACGGCTGCGGAATGACGGCCACCAAACGGACCATTTCCTCCAGATCCAGCTGGTCGACTGTTTTGTGAAAATAATGTTGTGAGGCAGCCTGCACCCCGAATAAACCCGGCCCCCATTCGATAACATTCAGGTAAATGGTGAAGATCCGATCTTTACTCAAATGGCGCTCCAGGCTAACGGCGATCAATAATTCTTTGATTTTGCGTATAATGCTTTTGTCAGTGGACAGGTAAAGGTTCTTTGCCAGTTGCTGGGTAATGGTGCTGGCACCCCGCACGTATTCTCCCTTTTCCCAATTTTTTTTAAGTGCTTCTTTTAATTCAGCAAAATCCAAACCTTTGTGCTGGTAAAAGCTGGCGTCCTCCGTAATCCGAACCGTTTCGCGCAGCAACTTCGGTATGGCTTCAAAATCAATCCATTGTTGTCGGATTCTGAATTTCTGGTCGGATTTCTTGGCCTCCCGGTATCGCTGAACCATTAATGCCGTGCTTCGGGGATTTTTAGTTTTTAATCCACTGACATCGGGCATACTCAGATAAAAATAAAAGCCCGCGATGACCAGGACCGAAAGGATCGCGATACCGATTATTTTAAAGGCTGCTTTCATGACGTATTTTCGAAAATTTGGAGTTTAAATGTTTTACCACAGAGGGCACAGAGACCACAGAGAAAGAATTCAGAACAATTATATTTTTTTTACGATTTAAATCATTTTCCTGTGTGCGCTGTGGTGAGTAAGGTTTACAAGATGTTAAATAGCCCGTTTTTCGTCTGAAAGAAAGATTTTTTTTAATGAAAAGGGCGGCGCCTGCAATGCGGGTGCCGCCCTTTTTACAATCGTTTTCCTGAAAGGTTTATATCAGTTTACTTCCTCATACTCTGCGTCAACAACCTCTTCATCTGCATTAGACGCACCACCAGCAGAAGCAGAATCATATGCGCCGCCTGCAGGGGATTCATAAGGCTGTCCCTGCGGCGAAGCCTGCTGATATGCCGAGGCTGCCAGCGTATGGGTGATCCGGGTCAATGTTTCCGTCAGGCGCTTTATTTCCGCAATATTTTCACCTTCGATTTCACGCTTGAGGCTGGCAACTGTCTGCTCGGCTTCGACCTTTGTACCGCTTTCCACCTTTTCACCCAATTCACTGAGGCTTTTTTCAGTAGCGTATATCAGGGCATCGGCTGAATTACGGGCTTCCGCCAGCGCTCGCTTGTTCTTATCTTCTTCTGCATGAAACCCGGCGTCTTTTACCAATCGATCAATTTCTTCCTGGGATAAGCCCGAAGAGTGCGTAATGCGAATCGACTGCTGTTTGCCGGTGGCGGTATCCTTGGCGGATACCTCCACAATGCCATTGGCATCAATATCAAAAGTCACCTCAATCTGAGGGGTCCCGCGGGGTGACGGGGGAATGCCCGTCAACTCAAAGCGCCCCAATGATTTGTTGCCCGAGGCCATTTCACGCTCGCCCTGAAGTACGTGAATCGACACCGCTGGCTGGTTGTCTTCGGCAGTTGAAAAGATTTCACTCTTTTTAGCCGGGATTGTGGTATTTTTATCAATCAGCCGGGTCATCACACCGCCGAGGGTTTCAATACCCAGAGAAAGCGGTGTGACATCCAGCAGCAATACATCCTCCAGATCGCCTTTCAGAACACCACCCTGGATGGCCGCTCCCATGGCAACAACCTCATCCGGATTGACGCCCTTGTTGGGTTCTTTGCCGAAAATGCGGTTGACCCGTTCCTGAACAGCCGGCACGCGGGTCATGCCGCCCACCAGAATAATCTCATTGATATCTGCAGCAGAAAGACCGGCATCTTTTAAAGCCACGCGGCACGGTTGTTCAAGTTTGTCCAGCAAATCGCTGACAAGTCCTTCTAACTTGGCACGGGTGACCTTTAGATTCAGATGTTTGGGTCCGCTGGCGTCAGCGGTGATAAACGGCAGATTGACGTCGGTCTGAACCGAGCTGGACAATTCAATCTTGGCCTTTTCGGCGGCTTCTTTTAAGCGCTGCAAGGCCATTTTATCGTTTCTCAAATCAATTCCCTGATCCTTTTTAAATTCATCGGCCAGGTAATCGATGAGTCTAAGATCAAAATCTTCACCTCCTAAATGGGTGTCCCCACTGGTGGCTTTTACCTCAAACACACCGTCGCCGATTTCAAGAATCGACACGTCGAAAGTACCGCCGCCAAGGTCAAAAACCACGATTTTTTCATCGGTTTTCTTGTCCAGGCCATAGGCCAGGGCGGCTGCGGTGGGCTCATTGACAATGCGCAACACATTCATTCCGGCAATTTTGCCGGCATCCTTGGTGGCCTGTCGCTGGCTGTCGCTAAAATAGGCCGGAACCGTAATAACCGCATCCGTGACTTTTTCACCCAGATACTCCTCAGCCGTTTTTTTGATGTTGGCCAGGATAAAAGAGGAAATTTCGGCCGGACTGTGCAAGCGTTCACGCAGGCGAATCCCGACATCACCGTTGGCCGCCTTTTCAATTTTATATGGCAGAACCTTGATGTCGTTTTGCACTTCCGCCGAATCATATTTCCGGCCAATCAGCCGTTTAATTCCAAAAACCGTGTTTTCTGGATTGGTGACCGCCTGTCTTTTGGCAATTTGCCCCACCAGGCGCTCCTTGTTATCCGAGATGGCTACCATCGAAGGGGTTGTGCGACCGCCTTCCGGGTTTGTAATAATTTTGGCGTCGCCGCCTTCCATAATTGCGACGCAAGAGTTGGTCGTTCCAAGGTCAATTCCGATAATTTTGCTCATGACAAATACCTCCCTTAAGTATGGACACCACCGAATGTCATCTCCGTCATAAAAAAATCCGCTAACGCCATCGTGTTTGTGTCCAGGCTATTTTTTATTACTATATACTAATACATAAAAATAGTAATGCAAGAAAAAATTATAAAATAATATTGACATAATTGAAATTATATTTATCTTTCATTCAGAAAATAATCATATCTTGATAAAAAAGATTAGAATAAGGAGGAATTAACAATGATGAACTTAGTCAAATGGAATCCTTGGAAAGAAATGTCAGTTTTGCAAAATCGTATGAACCGATTATTCTATGAACCTGTTTTCGGCAGCGGTCGGGAAGAAGACGAGCTCAGTATGGGCGCTTGGTATCCGGCTGTAGATATGTTCGACAACGACGATAAGATCGTCATAAAAGCCGAACTGCCCGGAATGAAAAAGGGTGATTTTTCAGTAGACGTAAAAGACCGGGTTTTGACCCTCAGCGGTGAGCGCAATTATGAGAATGAGGTCAAAGAGGAAAACTACTATCGTCGTGAAAGAACATGCGGGAAGTTCAAACGGGCTTTCCATTTGCCGGCGGATGTGGATGCGGACAATATCAAAGCGGAGTTTAAAGATGGTGTATTGAAAGTTGAGATTCCGAAGCCTGAGGAACAAAAGCCCAAACAAATCACGGTTCACTGATGTTTCATTTTTTAATCTTTTAACGCAACCATTAATGACGAAAACAGGGCGGCTGAAAAGCCGCCCTGTTTTTTTATTTTAACGGCCTATGCAATACTTCAAAAGTGTTCTATATTATATTGAAAAACATATAACCACTGAGGCACAAAGAACACAAAGAAGATATTCGAAGAAAAATTTTTAAAACCTTTTGTGAACTTTGTGACGTTGTGGTGATAATCGTTTTTCTATTATTGATATTTAATTTAAGTTCAGGTGAGGATCAAACAAATGTACAAGCCCAAAGGCAAAATTCGCCGATTTTTAAGTTTTTTTTGGAACAGCGTTTCCGCCTTACGCCGAATTGTCGGTAACCTGTTGTTCCTTTTACTCATCATCTTTTTCATTGCGGTTGTTTTTCTTGACAGGGATCCGGACGTGCCCGATGGTGCGGCGCTGATTCTAGCGCCGGAAGGCAATATTGTCGAGCAACAAACCGATAGCATGCTTGCCAGCGATATATTTGGCGATGCTGCCAGACAAGAGACTTCCTTAAAAGATGTTATTGATGTTATCGACTTTGCCAAAGACGATGAACGCATCGAAGTGATGGTTCTTGACCTCAGAAAAATGGGAAAAGCCGGTTTGAGCAAGCTTCAGTCTATCGGCAAGGCGCTCGACCGGTTTAGCAGCAGAGGCAAGCAAATTTTTGCATTTGGCGATTATTTCAATCAGCAGCAATACTATCTGGCGGCTCATGCCGACAGATTGTATTTAAACCCAATGGGTGCGATCATGCTGCATGGATTCGGCCTTTACCGCAAATACTACAAAACGGCTCTGGAGAAATTACAGATCCAGTTTCATGTCTTCAAAGTCGGCACCTATAAATCAGCCCTCGAACCTTTTACACGGGACAGCATGTCCGATTATGCCAAAGAGGCCAACCTCGCCTGGCTCAACATTTTATGGAATTTTTACAAAGTGGAAGTGGCCTCAAGGCGGGGTTTTCGCCCGCAAGATCTGGATAATTTTATCAACAATTTGCCGGATTATCTGGCAGAAACCAAAGGAGATGCGGCCTTGATGGCCTTAAATCTGGGTCTGGTGGATGAACTCAAAACCCGTGACGAGGTGCGCCGGGAACTGATCGAACGCCTTGGTAAGGATGAAGACGGCCTTACATATAAACAAATTGCTTTCGACCAATACTTAAGCGCTGTTCGACCGGCTCTGAATAAAAGCCATCCCGCCGGGGATAAAGTCGGCATCATTGTTGCCAGTGGCATTATTATGGACGGAGAGCAGCCGTCCGGCAGAATCGGTGGTGACACCATGGCGGATCTGTTGGTGCGGGCACGGGAAGATGAAAGCGTCAGGGCTGTGGTTGTTCGGATCGATAGCGGCGGGGGTAGTGCGACCGCCGCTGAGGTCATCAGCCGAGAGATCGAACTGACCCGCCGATCCGGAAAGCCGGTTTTCGTATCCATGGGTTCCATTGCCGCATCCGGCGGGTATTGGATTGCCGCGCCTGCAGATCAAATCTGGGCGACACCCACAACAATTACCGGCTCGATCGGCATCTTCGGGGCTTTTCCGACTTTCGAAAGAAGCCTCAAATCCCTGGGCATCACCAGTGATGGTGTTGGTACCACCAAACTTTCAGATGCTTTTGACCCCAGCCGGCCCCTAAATGACCTGGTGGCGCAATCGATGAATCAGGTGATTGAGCAGGGCTATCGGCGGTTCGTCCAACGGGTTGCTGAAGGCCGCAATATGCAGCCGGAGGCCGTGGAGAAAATCGCAGAGGGACGTGTTTGGGCTGGAATCACTGCCAAAGATCTGGGGCTGGTTGATAAAATCGGCAGCCTGCAGGATGCCGTTGATGCGATCGCTAAAAAAGCGAATTTGACCGACTATGAAATCAGTTACATCACGCAGCCCTTAACCACCCGGGAACTGCTGATTAAACAGCTCAATCAATTACGTGCCGGTATTTTTGCCGCCCTGAGACCGGCTGACCATCCGGCAAAAAGATTATATGATACCATTATCGATACTGAAATCGACCATGTTTTACGCGCAAACGATCCGGCCGGATTGTATGCCTACTGTTTAAACTGCAACATCCAGTAGGCGTATATTTAATTTATTAAGAATAAGGGTAGTTAATTCATAAGTTTTTGTTTTTTTAGCAGATTATTTAAATTAACCACGAAAGCACGAACGATAGAAAGCGCGAAGTTATCATTTATTTCGTGTTTTTAATTTTTCGTGCTTTCGTGGTAAAAGACGCAAAATAAAAAAGGCGATTCAGGATCGTCCCTGAACCGCCTTTGTTTTTCAATTTTAAACTTGCCGATTTGTTAATGCTATAAGGCTAAGTTAAATCGTTGAGCAGTGCATCTTTCATCATTTTGTCGGCTATTTTTTCTTCATCCATTTCGTACGTTCCGTTTTCTATCTGTTCTTTTAGCTGGGCGACTTTGTCCTCTCGGACATCCGGTATCGTTTCCAGTTGTTTCTGAGCCTCCTGGACCTTTTTAGCCGTATCTGAAAGCACAACCGTATCTGTCTTGGCTGGCTGTTTTTCCGGTTTCTCAGCCGCGGCGTCAACTTTATCTTTATCCTTAACCTGATTCACATAGGCTTCAATATTAACAGCGTCTTTAGGTGTAATTTCCATTTTCAGCGATCTCCTCTAAATTTTCCTGTTTTATAATCCTTTTAATCGCTTAACAGTCATTATTTGCAATAATTCTAATCCACTGGATTCTGAGTGTCAAATTAATTACGATTTAATTATATTATCGGTAAAAACTTTACATACTTTAGTCTTTTTTTGCAAATTTCCAGATTTGGTTGCATTTCGAGAAATATCTCAACCTATTAATAAAACAATAAATAATGATAAAGTGATAGACCTGCTTTGCAAAAGGCCAAATTACAGACGAATGTCGCTGCTGAATGCGATCCAATAATATGCCATTATCATGCCAAACAACATGCTTTCTGTAAATTTTCCGCCGGTATAATCTGTCCTTTACAGACGGTCAAACAGCCCTATTTTTATGCATAATTTAAGGTTTTTTTTGCCAATGGTTTGGATCGTTGAAAAGAAGGTATTCTATCATATTTTGGACATGGGATTTGAAAGTGTAGGCATACCCGTGCGGGTAAAGTTTGAATTTGACGTCAGATACGGTAAGCTGGTATCTGATAGCCTTTCCTACGAATCTCTCTATAACCGGCAGGCGGTTGTCAGCCGATATCCTGGTTTAAAAAAAGACCTATTGGAAAAAGAAATCCAACAGACGATTCAACGAGAAATCCGCAAATACCTGCAAAACTGTGCATATGTTCCAGATGATGACTGAATCACAGAATATAGCGCTCAAAACTTCCATCCGGACACGCCTGCCGGCAGTTGATGCCATGCGCGGCTCGGTAATGGTGTTCATGACTTTAGACCATGCCTCCTATGCCTTTAATGCGGGCAGATATGCAGTGGATTCGGCTATTTGGTATCGACCGGGCTCTGAGATTCCTGCAGCCCAGTTCCTCACCCGTTGGGTTACCCATTTGTGCGCCCCCACGTTTATCTTTCTTGCCGGATTGGTGCTTGCGTTGAGTGTGGCCAGACGGCAGGCGCGGGGCGACCTGGAGCATACCATTGATGGCGATATTTTCAAGCGCGGGATTTTCATTTTGCTGCTGGACCCCCTCTGGATGAGCTTCGGTTTCGGAGGAAATATCACCTTTCAGGTGCTTTATGCTATTGGTGCCAGCTTTTGTTTAATGGTTTTATTTCGCAGACTCGGTATGGTTAAATTGCTCCTTATTGGTATTGGGCTATTGCTCTTTGGTGAAGCGCTGGCAAGGCTGACTTTGTGGCCCGGAGACGGACAGAAACTGGGTGCAATCGGTGTAATGCTGATTACCGGTTTACAACGAGTTAAAACAATTTTTGTTTTATATCCGCTGCTTCCCTGGTTGGCTTTTATGATTCTGGGATGGGCCTGCGGAAAATATATGCTGAAAAGGGATGCATTTAATCCGGTTCGGTTCTTTTCAGCTGCCGGCGCCGCATCTTTAATCGTGTTTTTTATCGCCCGCGGTTTCAATAAATACGGCAACATGCTGCTGTACCGCTATGACAATTCTCTTCTTCAATGGCTGCATGTAAGCAAATATCCGCCAAGTCTTACTTTTTCTGCTCTCGAATTGGGCCTGATGTTTCTGATTCTGGCTTTTCTGTTTGCCTGGTATCGGAACCGAGACGCTTCACCTATTAATCCGGTGCAGGTTTTCGGCCGAACGCCGCTTTTCTTCTACGTCATTCATGTGCACCTTTTAGCCGCAGCTTCCTGGTTGCTCGATCGGCATCAAACCGGCGGCCTTTTCGAGGCTTATCTGGCCACTGTGGCAGCGTTGTTGGTGCTTTATCCGCTATGCAGTTGGTATGGTCATCTCAAACAAGCCCATCCGAATAGCCTCTTACGCTATCTTTAACATCAGCCTTAAACGTCCTTATTTGTGATCGACTATTATTCCTGCTTTATTTCAAATATATTTCCGTCAAAATCCCTGATGAAAATAAGGATACGGTCTCCTTTGGGGATTTGTGAAATGTCGACATCCAGATCGCGGCATTTTTTAAGAAAACGATTCAGGTCGTCAACTTCCAGACAGACATGATCTATGCGCCTGTTATTGTCTGCTGGGTAGTCGGTTATGAAAACCTCAAAATGAACCGCTTTGCCCTGGTAGTGAATCATCAACAGTTCTGCATCAACTTTGAAAATGGCTCTAGAAAGGGGCTCGGGTAAGTTTTTCGGTTCTGACTTATCCAGACCCAGCAGGTCTTTGTAAAATCGATCTGAATTCCTTTCCGAGCCGCAAGTTAGGGCCACATGCCTCAATATCATTGATCCCTCCCTTTTTGATTCAAATTATTTTTGATTTTGCCTCTACGGCAAATGCGCTATCCACATTCTGAAATCCACTCGGCTGAGCTTGTCGCAGGCCGAAATCAGAGATAATGCCATATCGCAGGTTAGATTTCGGGGTCAAGAAAAACCATTTATTGGTAAGCAAAGTCTGTGGTATAAGAGCGAAAAATCAAGTCTGGGGAAAAATTTGCAAACTGGAGGAAACGGATGGGTAAATGGGATCGGGAAAAAAAAGATGTCCTGGTTTGTGCCAAATGGATGTCCGAGCATGGATACTTTGGCGGTTATCGAGGCAGCGGAGGAAATATCTCGGTCAGGATCAAAAACCAGCCAATCCTTGCGGTAACCCCTTCGGGTCGATCTTACTTGAATATGACCGCTGAAGATATTTGCGTGGTGGATTTTGATTTAAAAACGCTCGAAGGACAATTTGCGCCTTCCAAAGAAGCTGCGATGCATATCGGCATCTACAGGCACCGTACCGATGTCAATGCCATCGTTCATACACATCAGACGTATGCCAGCATATTAGCGGTTATTAACGAGTCGATTCCACCTTTATTTGATGAAGAAACCAAAGAGTTCGGACCGGTGGTCGAAACCGTTCCCTATGCGATCTCGGGAAGCCCGGACCTGGTTCATAATGTCGTCAAGAAATTAGGCAATAACTGTCATTGTTATATTCTTCAAAACCACGGTGCCCTGAATTTAGGCCGCGATATTGACCACGCATGGAAAAATACCGAGCTTTTAGAAAAAGTTTCAAAGATTTATTATGCTGCCCTGATTACCGGAAGAGAAATTACCCTTTTGCCCAGGAAATCAATCGATTATTATAACAAAATGCGCGAATCAAGCTAACAATCAGATAGAATTGATTCATTTTTTATTTAACCACGGAGCACACAGAGAGCACAGAGAAAATAATTTATCCCTGTTTAAGATGAGTGCTTTTGGTTAAAAGGTCTGTGTCTGTCTGTGTGGGTTTGTGGCTAATTCACAGAAAAGTAAAGCGATGCTTACCGATCGGGAAAAAGCCTATATCTTAGATCGAGCTTATGTGCCGGAACATTGCATTTGTCTGATGACTCAGGTATCCGGCGGCGAGCCGTTTTTAATTGATAATTTTTTTATCTGCCTTAAAAAAAATTGGATCATCCTGGTCGGTTATCCGCTGAAAGATAATTTCAACCTTGATCGGCTGAAAGCCATACTTGCAAAAGTTAAAAAAAATTTCCGTCCTGATTTTATTTCGCTGATCGCGCCGGAGATGCCATCTTCTCTGCCCGCAGAGAGTCGGGAAAGCCAAAGCGATGCCTATTTTACAATGGAGACTCAAAAGCCGGTTATGCGCAGCCCGCTAAAACGCAATTTAAAAAAGGCACGTCAAAACTTAAAGGTGGAGCTTTGCTCCAGCATGCAGGGCCTTCATCAGGAGCTTATGCATGAATTTGTTGCCCGAAACGGGTTGCCTGAACGCGTGAAACGGCTATTTTTTAAAATGCCGGAATTCGTGGCCTGTTCGGAAAAGGCACATGTTTTAAATGCATGGGATAAAAAAGACAAACTGGCCGCCTTTTATGTTGTTGATTTTGAAGCCAAGCAGTTTTCCAATTACGTTATCGGTTGTTATTCCAAAAAAAACTATGTGCCCGGGGCTTCGGATCTTTTATTATCTGAGCTGATCAATTTAAGCCGGGAATATGATAAGTTGTATATACATCTTGGGCTCGGGGTAAATGCCGGCATCCGCCGTTTTAAGGAAAAATGGGGTGGCGTGCCGATGCGGCGTTACCAAATGTGTGAGCTGGTGCTCAAGAAGCCGTCCTTATTTGAAATGATTTCGTCGTTGCTTAATCATAGACAAGAGGGTTTATAACCACGAAAACACGAAAAATGGAAAGAACGAAAAAATTTTTTAAATTAGTTGTTTATCTGATTATTTCATCTTGCAAAAGATTTGCGAGATAGACTTATTTTATTTCGTGTTTTTATCATTTCGTGCTTTCGTGGTAAACATTAAGATCTTGATGTTATTTAGAAAATTTAAACAAAGAGAACTAAAAATGATCTGGGAGGTGCAGAAAACCGGCAGGATATCGCACCTGATCGGTACTGCCCATTTTTTCCCATACAGCTTCAAAGATTCTCTCCAGGGGTATCTGGAAGATGCCCGCCTGGTGATGTTTGAAGGGCCGCTGGATGAGGACAATATGGCCCGGGTCCGGCAGGCGGGAATCAACCGCGAAAATTCCGATCACATTTTCAACGAGCTGGACAATAAAACGATTGCCGGGCTCACCGACGCACTGGTGCCGGTTTGCCAGGCCAGGCAATCATCGTATCTGGTAACGTTCTGTAAATTTGATGTGAAAGATATTGTCTATGAAATGGTGAACGGCATGCAGCCGTGGCTGGCCTTTTTCACCCTGTGGTCCGAGTACCTCAGGCGTATAGGCTGGAAGTACTCCGTTGATCTGGAAGGCTACCAAATTGCCAGGCAACTGGGGAAAAAGATCGTTTTTCTGGAAACCATTGAAGAGCAGATTAAAGTTTTGCAAAATATTTCACATGATAATATTCTTTTTTTCCTGAGCCAGGTGGATCGCTGGAAGGATTTTGCCCGGGAGTATGTTAAATCCTACCTGGACGGCGATTTAGAGAAACTGAAATTCACGCGGGTGCGGTTTCCCAGCCGGCATTATTCGGTCATCAATGAACGCGATAAAATCTTTTATGAGCGGATGCGCGCAGAGCTGGAAAAGGGGCAGGTGGTGGCCTTCCTCGGGGCGCCGCACCTGAGGGGAATGAGCCGCCTGCTTATCGAAGACGACTATCGGGTCAAAGGTCCATGGCTACCGCAATCATGACTGAGGTCAAATGACAGAAGACAGCAAACAGAAATTCTCAACTCCTGCCAAAAGACCCGATCAACAAAGCATGAATACCGCAGTTCGAATTCTTGCAAATCGCGATCATTCAAAATATGAGTTAAAACAAAAGTTGCGGCAGCGGGGCTTTACGAACAAAGTCATCGATACCGTGATTGCCGAGTGCGAGCGTTTCAACTATATCGATGATCTCAGAACTGCCCATGTCTATATTTCACAGCTTAAACGAAAGTGCTTCGGCAAGCGGTATGTTCGGATGGCATTGAAAAAGAAGCGCTTGAGCGGTAATGCAATCGAAAATATTCTGCTGGAGAACTACCCCGATACTGATGAAACTGAAAAAGCCGGCAAGCTGCTCGAAAAGAAAATGGAAGCCTTTGCGCGAGAAACGGATCAGAAAAAAAGAAGAGAAAAAATGTATCGGTTCTTATACGCGCGCGGCTTCAAAACAGAGATAATTGTAAATCTTATGCGGGATTTGGTTAAATAGACAATAGATCGAACAGTCCATGGCTCAGAGGTTTCAATTCCGAATCAACCATTTAACCAATCAACTGTTTAACTTAATCTGCTAGCTGGCGATTTCCAGAACCTCTTCGGTCTTTTCGCAAAAAGATCTTAATATCTGTGCCTGGTCTTTGGTTAGATGGCAAAACTTAACCCCAACCCCCCTGGGATCGGCCCAAACAATTTCTCCTATTAAATCCAGCGGCATACGCGTATCAGGTGAGGAAAAATGGAGTAGCATTTTCAGGCCGCTGGTAAACGATTCGCTGGTTTCGATAAAGGCGCCGGAGCTACTGATATCCAGAATGTAGCTGCTGAACTTTTTTCCCCGGATTTTAAAATTGACATTGATCAGGCAATCTTTTCGGCTATGTTTTCTTCTGTCAGCCGCGTCGGTTTCAGAATGCATTTTTTCGAGGTGTTTCATAAATATAAACCGCTGTTCGTTTGACATGTCGATTGCCGCTTTCAACAAAAAGTTGGCAGTACTGCCGTTGAGAAATTGCCTTAAAAGATCAGCTTGTTTTTTTTCGGACAGATTATTTATTAAATAGTACAAGCGAGCGACGACCTCATAGTCATTCATTTTCAAAGGAGAGACCGGAGAGGTGGTATACTCTTTTGTTAATTTAAATGACCGTTGAAGCGCTGTTATCATGTTTTGCTCACTTTCTTTTGCAAGGCCTGGGTCCATTATCCAGCTTCCATTTGAATTTGCAAAAAGCATGCAAATAGCCGGAAATATTTTTATTTTATAAAATTTCAGACACTTAACTAAAATGAAGAATCTTGAAATTTAAAAGATAGTATGTAATGAATGATTGAAAATTAGGTAATCGATTTCATAACCAAAGGGAGATCAGGCTGTGTCTAAACTTACGCTTTTTAGGCTTAAAAATCAGATGTTCTTTTTTAATCTGGTTGCCATTTTCATTGGTGTTCTGGCGCTTTTTATTT
>JASFPY010000003.1:0-18156 GCA_050115755.1 Desulfobacteraceae bacterium
TGGAAAAACCTCGACGATTTCTAAAATGAGACAAAATGACAATAGGGCATCGGATGGGAAAATCAAGCCACGCTCTGCCTCATAACCGTATCTTCGCTGGATGAAATTTAATCAAAGTATAGCGGACTTGCGCAGCAAGAAGCAAGCAGCAGAGCCTGGGATGATGTCACAGCCGGAACGGATTCGGCCATGGATGAATTGAGCCGGGCGTTCGACCAGGCGAATTCTCATTCTGATAAAGGAGAAAGTAAAAACGAATATGGTATCAGCGACTGCACAAAAACGGGTGAGACCGTTTGCCCGTAGCCCCATACGCTGTCGAAATACAATTATACCTCTTTCTCTTTGGGTTGCTGGACCGTCAGGACCGGGCACGAAGCCATACGAACAACTTTTTCGGTAACCGAACCGAACAAAAATTTTTGCCAGCCGGATTCTCCATGGGTTGCAATCACAATAATGTCCGCATTTTCCTCGTCGGCCAGATTGACAATTTCATAAGCCGGTTTTCCGCTGATGACCAAAGTGCGAACGGAGATATCCGCTAACATCTTTTGTCGGGTTAGATCTTTCAGCGTCTTTTCCGCTGTTTCCTGCATCGCTTTTAGGGCTGCCGGAATATGAAAGCCCGGAACAGCAGCACCGGGTACAATAGGCCCCGGGAAGATGACGTTCACCAGGATAAGTTCGGCTGAAAAATGCGCGGCAAATTCCCGGGCCACCCTGAGGCCTTCATAGGACGGGTCACTGAAATCTGTCGGACAAACAATTTTTTTAATTGGTAACATGACGAAACCTGCCTTTCTCGGTCATCAAACCGATGACTCAATAACGGAAGCATGATGATCCTGGATGTAATCCAGAAGTGCGTCGTAAGCTTATATAGAAGCATACCCAAAACCAATACGGTCAATCCTGTATTCGATGCTCGGTAAAACCGAAATTGAGCGATTGTTGATCACGATTGATTTCCAGGTCAGCGCAGAGTGGCAGATGATCCGAGGCCAGTCGCGAATTCTCATTGATCGGAACGACGGTGTTCAGCCTTCTGATGTGTCGGGAGATAAACATGTGATCAATGCGAAAAAAGGGTCGTCGGGAAGGAAACGTTGGTTTTGAGCGCCTGGACCGGCTCGGGGTTTTTTGAACATCCATCAAATAGCGGGACAATCGGCGGTAAACCGGCGACAGCGGGCCGGCATTCAGATCGCCACAAAATACGAGCGGTTCTTCCTTCGGTACCGCCATGAGCCAATCTTTCCCAAATAAAGCCTGCGATTGTTTACGACGCTCGAGCCTGTACAAACTTAAATGGGTATTGAAAAAATGCATCGGTCCGGATGATGTTTTGAGGATGGCCCACATAACGCCCCTTTTCTGAAGATTCAATTTTAATTTCGGATATAATGGGGGCAACCGGCCGATACGAAGATCCTGAAGTGGGAAACGACTCAATATGGCCAGGCCGTATTTTTGATCTCCATTTTTCACCACCGGAAAAAACCTGAAATCCATTCCCAGCATCTCGCCGATAATTTTTGCCTGGTCCTGATGGTGAGTGCGGGGGATGCCGGCATCCACTTCCTGTAAGGCGACCACGTCGGGTGACAATTCATCGATCACACGGGCAACTTTCTCCGGTCGCACCTTACCGTCCATGTTCACGCAGCTGTGTATATTATACGTCATCGCCCGAATAGTTGAGCTCCCGGACGTTTCATATGCTGACGCATCTGTATCCATATTTTTCAGTTTAAGTTTATCCATAAATTATAAAAAAAAACTTCCCGACCTCTCATCATATAGTAATTGCCTGAGTGAAATGTAAATACATGCCAACGCGTATCTGCGATTCCAAATGCGTGTATTCGTGAGAATACCGTCCTTTCAGGGCTTAAATACAGGATACCCACACTGTACTTTTTGATCCCAGCGATTAGGGTGTGGTAAATGAAAATTTATAACAGCGAGAGGTAGCGATGGTTGAACTAAAAGATGGACCCATTACCTTTACACTTCATCTGGATGGACGGGAGGAACCGGTAAAGGTAGTTGAACCGGAAATGGATGTACCGCTGCCAGAAGGTGGACGACTTGTGGTTGCGGAAAATGAAGCGACTTGGTGTGATGTGAGGTTCTTTTTTAATCCGGAAAGCGATCGTCCCTACGAATTGCATTTTTCGGTCTTGATGGGAATCAGCTATGCCACAAATCATCAGGTGGCCTTTGGAATCCCGCTGGACGAAGATAAAGATCTCCTGAGCCGGTATCAGATGGAAATCGCGGACCGTGGCGGTGTGAAGGCCTGGATTGAAATGACACAGGGCAAAGCGCGTTTATTTATTAAATACGAAGGAGAGATTCCATGAACAAAGAACGTCTTATTGTTATCGGCGGGAATGCTGCCAAACGTATCGATGTTCTGGCTACTGCTCTGCATGCCGGATTTACCGTTCAGGAAATGATTCACCTGGATTTAAGCTATGCACCGCCGTTTTCTCCCGTATGGGATCCGGTATTAATTGCGGTGCGTCAGATATTAAAGAAAATATGACAGGAGATGAAGATGAAATTTACATGCCCGATATGCGAGACAGCCAGCGACATATCTAAAGACCATCTTGCACATCCGGTCACCCGAACCACGTGCCGGAACTGCAGCACCATTTTGCTGATTAACCCTGAAACCGGCAAGGTGGATGCCCACAAGTCTCCTCTCAAAGATTCTCCCGCTATTGAAGCCGCAGGCAGCCCATCTGCCGATAAAGGCGAGGCGGTTCTCTCCGCGCCCTCGCAAGACAGGGATGCCAGAGACTGGACGGCGATAGTGGTCGTCACCGTTATTTTTCTTGTTCTCATTTCTATCGGTGTCTTTTTTGCCATCAAACTGGACACGTTTTGAACCCGGCATCAAATTGCAATTATATTTTTTCCGACTTTGCAGCCTGAAGAAATTCTTTGGCGATCTGTCCTAAAATCAGCGGCGTCAGACTGAATCCAATGATCAACATCCAGCCGTCGTTTCCTGGATCGACCATATCCAAAACAAGCGAAAGCCCGGGGACGTAAATACCGCTCAGCAACAAGGCGATGCATAGCATAAGCGCTCCCCAGATAAACGGATTTTCGGTGATCGGATTGCGAATCAGCGACGTGCCGCGCGTGCGCATATTGAATACATGCCACAGGCGTGCAAACGCCAGTGTGAGAAATGAAACCGTGACAGCCCGGTCGGTGTCGGCGCCGAGCCAGCGAAATGCCAGCACATAGGCAATCAAGACACATACGGCAATCAGAACGCCATAGCCGCTGATCGCCAGCCAGTGGCTGCGGGTCAAGATGGGTTCGTTGGGATTACGGGGCGGCTGCCGCATACTCGAGGGATCCCCTGTTCCCAGGGCCAGCGCCAGGGCTGGAAACACGTCGCCGATCATATTCAGATATAAAATCTGAAGCGGCAGCAGCGGCAGCGGCCAACCGGCGAGAATCGCCACCGCTACGATCAGAATCTCTCCGACGTTGCCGGACAACAGGTATAGTATGAATTTACGGATGTTTTCAAAGATGGTCCGGCCCTGTTGGATGGCCGTGACAATCGTATTGAAAGCATCGTCTTTCAATATCATGTCGGAAGCCTCCTGGGCGACCTGGGTGCCGCGCTGACCCATGGCAATACCGATATCCGCTTTTTTCAGTGCCGGCGCATCATTGACGCCGTCACCGGTCATGCCCACGATTTGATTGTTTTTCTGGTGCAAGTCGATCAGATTCAGTTTCTGCTCCGGCGTTACCCGCGAGAAAATCCTGGTTTCGAGCAGTTTTCGACGGTCTTTTTCAGAAAGATCAGCGGTATTTTCCAGCCGCTCACCGCTGGCGATCTGACCGCCGGCATCTGACACTAAACCGACTTCCCGGCCAATGCTGCCTGCCGTTTCCGGCTGATCGCCGGTCGCCATAACGATGTTGATACCGGCCTTGCGACAATCCTCGATTGCATTCGAAACGCCTTCCCGTACCGGATCCTGCATGGCCATAAGCCCGAGAAAAACCAGCTCCTTGTAAGGATCCGCCTCCTGGCTTTCACAGGTCTTGGTTGCGGCTGCCAAGACCCGCAGACCGTCTTGTGCCAGATTGCGATTTTGCTCCAGCCAGGACTCTCGCAATTTATCTTCGAGCTTGCATTCACCGTCTGCAGTTCGAATCTGCGTGCAAGCATCCAGGACGGATTCCGGCGCGCCTTTCACCGCTGCTTGAAATGAACCGTTTTCTTGATGGAACGTTGCCATCATTTTGACCGAGCGATCAAAGGCTTCCTCTCGGACCTCCGGTAAAGACCGCAGCAGGTAATCGCGATCCAGCTCGATGCGACGCGCTGCTTCCAAAATGGCTATTTCCATCGGATCGCCCATGGACTCAGGGCCCTCTGATGATTCATTTAGACTGGCATTGCTGCAAAGAACGCCAATTTTCAATATTTCCATCAGCTGCTTCTCGCTGTCCGCTTGGCCCGGATCTTCATCCCGGAAAAATTTTTTGCCACCTTCTCTGTCTTTTAATTGAAAAACAATCGTATCCGACGCGTCTGCGCCGACGAGAATTCGGCTGACGGTCATATGGTTTCGTGTGAGGGTCCCGGTTTTGTCCGTGCAGATAACCGTGGTTGAGCCCAGTGTTTCCACGGCCGAAAGACGATTGATCAGCGCATTGCGCCGCAGCATGCGCTGCATTCCTCTGGCCAGCGCAATGGTGGCCACCACCGGCAAACCCTCGGGGGCGGCAGCCACCGCCAGGGCAATTGCCGTTTCAACCATCAAAAACAATTCTTTTCCGGCCATCGCGCCGCTGATGACCACAACCCCGGCAAACGACAACGTTAACCAGACCAGCCGGTACCCCAGCCGATTCAGACGTTTCTCCAGTGGCGTTTCTTCACCCTCGCCGGCTTCCGACAACGATGCAATACGGCCGAGTTCGGTATGCATCCCGGTGGCGGTGACCACACCACGACCGGAGCCGGCCACAACGGCCGTGCCTTTAAACAACATGTTGTTGCGCTCGGCCAGGGATGTTTCTGGCTTAACCGCTTCGATCTGCTTTTCAACCGGGACCGATTCACCGGTCAATGCGGATTCGTCCGCTTTCAAACGCGAGGCTTCGATCAGACGGATGTCGGCCGGCACCATGTCACCCCCTTCAACCTCGACGATGTCACCGGGTACCAGTTTTTCAGAAGGAACCCGGCTCTTTTCCCCGCGCCGGCGAACCCTTGCGGTAACGCGGCTCATGCGCTGCAAAGCCTCCATCGATCGGGTGGCGCGCAACTCGGTAAAAAAACCAAATGCCACATTCAGAAAGATGGCAATGCCAATTGCCGCGCCATCAAGCCACTGGGAAAAAGCAAAAGAAACACCCGCCGCCACAGCCAGCAGTAAGATGATCAGGTTTTTAATTTGATCGAGCAGGATCGCGCAGGCCGGCCGCTGTTTTTTGGTGCGCAAACGATTGGAACCGAAGATTCGACGACGAACGCGAATATCATCCGGATTCAAACCGTTGTCCGGTGATACCTGCAAATCTTTCGCAATCTGTTCCCCGTTATGGCTCCAGGGTGTTTCTGCAATTTTGATAGTTTTCTTAGTCATTTTTATGACTAAAATTCTAACAATCAATGGCTCAAATAAATAGGGTTAATCCCGTATTTATCCATCAAACAAAATGTATGGTTTTAATTAATCGCAAATAAGATAAAAATCAGGACGGGGTTTTTAATTAAAACATCCGCCCGGTGCTATGTTAGATCCTGTTCATCGAAATGCAACTCCGACAACTTTTCGATTTAATTTCAAGAAAGAATACCGGAAATATATGGTCAGGATAGAAGATTGACCCTATTTAAACGGACACCTTACCCGTTTATTCTAAAAGGAACTATCGAGTTTCGATGAAATCTCTGGGTAAAAAAGACCTTAGATTTTCAAGAAATGGGGGTTGAATTAATATGATCATCAATCAATTTCACTCATCCTTAAAGTACCTGCAGCTATCACTTACGCTTATCGCCGACTCCGAAGCGGGAGGACAGATGCCTGAAATCGATGAGATACAAGAAAAAATAAAAGTCAGCAAAAATCGGAGAATTCCTGTTGTTAAACTATTTTTGGTTTTTATAGTCATTGCAATAACCATTATCGTATTGGAATACTTTATTTAAAAGGAATTTGGCTGAATCTTTTTTGTCCGGAAGGCAGTTGTGAAATTGAAGAGGTGACGGACCTGCCTTAACAATTTCCCTTACATCAACCGTGTGGGTTCTGCATTCATCTTTCAATCATAATTGCCGCTAATTTACCTTAACGGCAATTTATTTTTCAAAAAACAACATCCGGTCTCTGGTTTCGACAAAATATTTTTTGTCGAACCCGATTTCCCTGCAACGCAATTTCCCAACCATAAAGCCACTGCCGATTTTTCGTGTTCTTTATCTGCCAAAATGGAAGTCCTGTTGCTGCTCCCTTAAAGTACATGAAAATAATTTAAAAATTACATGGGATGGACTATTTGGAAACTTCAGCAACCCTATTATAACCTACAAAAACTGAAGCTCTCACAAAAAGGAGCAGACCGTTATGGTGAAAATACCTTCCCGGGTTATCCGAAAACCGTTGAGTTCCTGGATTTTGTCTCAAAACAAATGGCTTCAATTTCTTTTGGTTATTACTGCAATTTTTGCTGTATTCGCCAACGTTTTACCGCTGGAGATGCAGAAACGGATTGTAAATGATGCGATTAATCTTCGGAAATTTGATTTGCTGGTTTTTTACTGTGGGATTTACCTGGCGGCCGTAGTTACCGCCAGTATGCTGAAATACTTTATCAATATTTTGCAGAATGTCATCGGTCAGCGAACCATAGCCGAAATGCGCAAAGCATTATATGCGCATATTTTAACCATACCTTTAAATTTTTATCGAAAGACACAGCCCGGCCTGGCCGTCGCTGCTTTGACGACAGAACTTGCGGCCGCAGGTGATTTTGTCGGAATGGCAATTGCCATTCCGGTGACAAATTTATTGATGCTGTTTGCTTTCGGTGGCTATCTATTCTGGCTAAATCCGCTTTTAGCAGCCGTCACATTCAGCATCTACCCGGTGGTCCTGTTTTTGGTTCCCGTACTGCAAAAACGCGTTAACATCTACAACAGAAAAAGGGTAGACGCCGGGCGCAAATTATCAGGTAAAGTCGGGGAATCCATCGCCGGTATTCATGAAATCCAGGCCAATGGATCGTTTTCATATGAAAATCATAGATTCGGCAGCCTGGTCAACAATCTTCGGAAAATCAGAATCGTATGGAATCTTTATCGGTTCGCCGTCAAGGCCGTTAATAGCTTGTTTACCAATTTCAGTCGTTTTCTGGTGTTTGCTCTCGGCGGATATTTAGCGATTAACGGCCGCCTGGAACTGGGCGCTCTGGTCGCCTTTTTATCGGCACAGGAAAAGCTGTACGATCCATGGAAGGAACTGATTCAATTCTACCAGGCCTATCAGACGGCCAGGGTAACCTACAGCCGGACCATGGAATACTTCGATGTCGAGCCGGAATACGCGCTGGTGCCGGAAGGCCGCCGACCTTACGATCTGGAAGGCCGCATCGAGGTTAATGACCTGTCTTTCTTGACCGAAGACGGCACCCGCCTGTTGGACGAGATCAATTTTGATTTAAAACACGGCGAGCACATGGCGCTTGTGGGGTATTCCGGAAGTGGCAAAAGTACACTGGCCCAATGCATTGTGCAACTAGTTAAATATACCGGCGGAGAAATTTTTATTGATCAGAACGAAGTTTCAAGCTTATCCAAACCGGATATCACCCGAAACATCGGCTTCGTCTCTCAAGCACCATTTATTTTCGAAGGCAGTATTGAAGAAAATTTGCTGTATGCCGTTATGTCCGGCGCTGGACAGAAGCAGACTGTTTCACAGCCAAAGATGCCCAGTTTAGACGATCGCATTTTGGTGCTCCAACAAACCGGGCTTTTTACGGAAGTTTTGCGTTTTGGCCTGAATGCTGTCTTAGACAAAAACAAGCATAAAGATATCATCGAGCAGATATTAATCGTACGAAAAAAATTCTGGAAAAATTTTGGCGAAGACATGGCAGCGTTTATTGAATTTTATGATCCTGACCATTATCTTTACCATTCAAGCGTAGCTGAAAATATCATATTCGGTGACCCCCAAGACGACGCTTTTAATACCAAGAATTTGCTGCAAAATGAAATTCTTGCTGAATTTTTAGCCGAGGCCGAACTCAAAGCGCCGCTTATCAATCTAGGGGGGGCACTTATCGACGAACTGATAAAACTTTCAGATCATCGGTCTTCCGATGAAGAAATGTCGGGATTCGGTCTCATCGATCCTGAGGAAATTGACGATTACAAGAGGCTGTTGTACAACATTAAGAAAAAGGGGATTCAAAAAGTCACCGGTAAAGCGCAGAACAAAATCTTACAGCTGGTGTTGGATTTTATTCCCCAAAAACACCGTTTTTTGCAGCTTCCAAAGAAATTAGAGAATCGGATCCTGGAAGGGCGCACATTGTTTAAGGAAAAAATTTCTGCTGCTGCCCCCGGTGCAATTTCATTTTGCCATATGTCCAAATACATGCAATCACAATCCATATTGACGAACATATTCTTTGGAAAGCTGAAGGATGAATCCTCCATAGCACGGGAGAAAATTAATACCTGCATCCACCAGCTTCTTATTCAGGAAGATTTTTTAGAAGACATCGTAGAGATGGGAATGCAGCATCCGGTCGGAACGAAGGGCGATAACCTCTCCGGCGGACAACGTCAGAAATTAGCCATTGCCAGGATATTTCTGAAAGAACCACCTGTTCTGATAATGGATGAGGCTACATCCGGACTCGACAACGATTCTCAAAGGCGTATCCAGGAACTGCTCGAAGCCCAATGGAAGGGCAAAAGCACGCTGATTGCCGTGGCGCATCGCCTGGATATCATCAAAAATTATGACCGCGTTGCAGTGATGAAAGCCGGCAAGATTGTCGAGATGGGAACCTATGACGAGCTGATGGACAAAAAGGGGACGCTGTTTGAGCTTGCATCCGCAAAACGTCACAAAAGGAGTTGAGTTTGACAATTCTGAAAGAAGGACACAATTGCTGGCGGTTATCCCATGCGGATAAAGTCGCATTTTTGATTGATGGTGCAGCCTATTTTGAAGCGTTGGCGCAGACCATCGATCAGGCGCATAAGACCATATTCATCGCCGCCTGGGATATCGACAGCCGCATTCAACTTTTACGACGCGAAGACGCTGAATCCCAGGCACCGTGTCTCGGTGATTTCCTCAACGCCAGAGCGAAACAGGCACCCGAACTGCAGGTTTACATCTTAACCTGGGATTATCCGATGCTGTATATCAGAGAAAGAGAATGGCTGCCGATTTTTAATCTGGGCTGGAAAACGCACCGCCGCATCCATTTTTATTTGGATGATGAACATCCAATCGGGGCTTCACAGCACCAAAAGATCGTAGTGGTTGACAACCGGCTGGCATTTTGCGGAGGCCTGGACCTGTCGAACAGCCGCTGGGATACCCCGCAACACAAAATTGATGACCCGCGGCGCAAGGACCCGAACGGTAAACCTTACGGCCCGGTACATGATTTCCAGGTAATGGTGTCGGGCGATTGTGCAGCAGCGTTGGGTGAATTGTTCTTAGACCGCTGGAAATGGGCGACGGACGCCCCGATAGATGAAATAGATGGGCAAGCCACCGATATCTGGCTCGAGAACCTGACGCCGGATATCGAGGACGTAAAAGTCGCCATTGCCCGAACCTTGCCGGCGTACAAAGACCGCCGGAAAATACGCGAAGTTGAAAAATTGTATCTAGACGGCATCGGCGCTGCCAGAAAATCGATCTATATTGAAAATCAATACCTGACCTCCGATAAGATTGCCGAAGCACTTGCAAATAGTCTTTCGCAAAAACAGGGACCTGAAATCATCATGGTCCTGCCCAGGTTGTCCAGCGGCTGGCTGGAGCAAAGCACCATGGATTCGCTGCGGGCCCGAATATTAAAAAACCTTTTCAACGCCGATCATCATGATCGGCTGCGGATTTTTTATCCGGCCTTGGGGGATGGAGAAACGTCGGTATATATGCACTCAAAGCTGATGATCGTCGATGACCGGCTGGCAATCATGGGCTCCGCCAATCTAAGCAACCGTTCGATGGGTCTTGACTCGGAATGCTGCCTGGCCATCGAGGCTGAAGACGACGCCAGAATTGCCGAGGCCATCACAACTTTGCGCAACCGCCTTCTGTCCGAACATCTGGGGGTTTCTATTGATACCTTAAGCGATGCTCTCACCGATAAAGCGTCTCTGATCGAAACCGTGGAGTCTCGGTCCGTCGCAGGCCGCCGTCGACTGGAAAAATTGGAATATTCGCAATCACTGCCGGTTGATGCGGCTGCAATCGTTCCGGATCACAAGATACTGGATCCGGAAGCCCCGATCGAATTCGACCGGTTGATGGACCGTTTTTCCCATGATCAGGACGGAAGCGGCAAACTGCTTCCGGTCATTAAAATAGCCGCCATACTGCTGGTTTTACTCGCGCTGGCTGCCGCCTGGCGCTGGACGCCACTTTCAGAGTGGATAAACAGCGAAAATTTGGCCGCCTGGGCCCGCGCTATTCGCGGCAATTCGATATCTTTTCTGGGAGTTCTCGGGGCCTATGTTGTCGGCGGATTGATCATGGTGCCCATCACGCTGCTGGTCGGTGTGACGGCGATGGTCTTTTCACCGACATGGGGCGCACTCTATGCATTGTGTGGCTGCCTGTTAAACGCACTGGCAACGTATTTAATCGGTTCCCGGCTGGGAAAGCAGACCATCCGCAAACTGGCCGGACAACGTTTGAATCGCCTGAGCCGCCAGATGGCCAAACAGGGGATTCTGACTGTCGCCATTATTCGAAACATACCGGTGGCGCCCTTTACGATTGTGAATATGATAGCCGGCGCCTCCCACATCAGGCTCAAAGATTACCTGATCGGCACGGCAATCGGCATGTTGCCCGGGATTCTGGTGATTACGGTATTTGCCGACCGTCTCCTGCATACCATCCAAAATCCAGATTGGATCAACGCACTTATCGCCGCGGTTCTGGCAACGGTAATAATTTTTGGGAGCTGGTGGATAAAAAAAAGGTTGACCGGTGATAGCGGAAGTGACGGATAAGCTGCAAAGATGGGTTTATTGCCCGTCCCATTTTTCTAAAACGTTCGGATCCGTGATGACAGCAACCGGGCAAACAGATTTGGCGCTCACGCGTTCGACGGCGCTGACCACATACCACCTGGATTCTTGGAGTTTTCCTTATCGCAAAATAATTTTTAGAAAGGGCCTCTTTAACTTCCTGTCGATAGGAACCCGTGGCATCCAGATCAATTCTTTCCCTGGTTTCAAAATGCCGGACCACGTTTCTTTCAACATCGTTGAGGGGCTCGATGACATGTACCAGGGTCAATGATGCTTGGTTGTATGCAGCGATACGAGCGGCTGATAGAACAGCTGCATCAGATTCAGCTGGATTTCGCGTGGCCGCTAAAATGTTGCGAAACATAATGTTCCTCCCTCTGGTTATTCTTTACCTAAACTATAATGGCGTTGGAAGGCACCTGAAAAAAAAGTTATAGGTGTATTTATCCGGCAAAAAAGCAGTATTTATAGCATTGCATAAACACAATTCATCCGAAGCTAACGTTTTATAATCCAAAAAATACATGCATAACCCCATTTTCTCATTAAATGATACGTTATAAATTATGGATCAAAACACAGGGGGTTTCAGTTAAGTGCATGTCAATTTGAAAATCAGAAAAATTTCCATGATTATTTTGTCGGTCTTTCTTATCGATACCGCTCCTGGGATGTTGACAGCACTCGACGACGCCGGCTCTCTGCGATGCGATCGAGAATCCATCATGACCGGCGACACTGAATTTCAGGTTGAAACCGCCTGTGGTAAACCCGACTCCATCCTCATTAAAGGATCGGCCAGACAAGTATGGATATACAACTTCGGGCCGACAAAATTCGTTTACTATCTCACCTTTGTCAATGGACGATTGGAACGTATTCAGGTGGGTGAATACGGAAATTATCATGAAAATCGGATCACAGATTAAAATCCCGGCAGCTGCCTGCGACCAGAGATGGGTCCGGGATTTTGCCTGTATGAACTGACGACACAATGACAAGATTTGCTCCGAAGCTAAAAAGGAGATCACATGCTTAAGATAGTGTTATGGGTTTCGGCGACGGCTATATTCATTTGGCCGTCAATCTGCCCGGCAGCAGAAGCACCCCAAGAGCTGGCCGGCTTTACGCTGGGCGGTAAGATACTCGATCATAAGGATCGCATCAAGCCGGACTCGGTGCTGCCGGTACGGTATCTTGAAAGCCTCAAGGAGGTCGAAGCCAAAGAGATCTGGGGATATAAAACCGGCCTTATTTCCTACACGACCTGTGTAACACCCCCACGTATCGCGAGGATCAAATTAAAATATGCAGATGCATCCAAAGCGTTTTATGATGCGCTGCTGAAACGGTTTAGAAAACGTTTCGGTGAACCGGATGAATACCGGGGAGATCCCTTTCATGTTGTCATTGCCTGGAAATGGGCATTCATGGATAAGAATAACAATGACATCAGCCTCATTCTGCAGCACAATACCCGCGACGAGGAAGAAAAACAGGGAAATTCGATTAAACTGACCATGTGGAACCTGTTTAAGCAGGAAATACGCTGTTTTGAAAAAAGACACCCGGAGTCTGCCGGGTCTGAGAGACCTGCCTTTCGTTTCAGTAAAACGAGTTCCATCGATTGGGATTCGTTTATTCCGCAGTAGCCACTCTGGTCCTCAATCGGTGGCATGGGTTCAGCAGTTCACAATGCAAATGGTGTTTTTGATCAATTCTCTTGCGCGGGGTCCTTTATGCGATAAAAATCTTCACCCGGCGCACTGCAACTTCAAATAATGGTGCAGGATAAACAAGAAAAAAACGATAAACGTTCAGGTTCGTCCCGTTTTCGATGGGTCATTGGAACACCTTATTTCGTCCAGGGAATCAGCACGCTGACTGAAGTCCCGAATCTTTCGGACTCATTTTATCCGTCGTAGGCCATTGCCTTGCGCAAATCCGCATCGATGCCCTCAAGCAACTGATCCAGCTCGGCTTTATGCTTTTGCCAGCTGTTTTCATCCGCCGTATCCAGTTCCTTCAGTTTGGCCTCGACGGTTTCCTGTTTGCGGAGGATGGGGCCAATCTGAATATCAGGCCGGTTCTCTTTTCTTTGCTCCTTTTTGGTTGTAATCTCATAAAGCGACTCACCGAATTTCATGAGCCGGGATTCAATTTCGGCACGATATTTTTCCTTTTCTTTCATTGAATACTCCTTTCAGTCAGGTCAATCTTCATCTCATATTCGTTGGCATCACCACCGAAGGAAACTTCAAATCCCAGTTTGCGGGCCAGTTTGACCATTTTTTCGTTTTCTTTGAGCGCCGTGCCCCACACGGATTTCATCCCCCGCTTCTGCACGATTTGAAGACATCGTTTTAAAAGCTCGGCACCAACGCCTTTTCCCTGCCAGGCATCGCCGACAACAACCGCAAATTCGCCCTCCCGGCCGTCGGGTTTTCCGATGACACGGGCAACGCCCAGTATTCGTCGTTCCGCATTTTTACTTTCATCCAGAGCGACGAGCGCCATTTCGCGATCGTAATCGATCTGGGTAAAGCGAACGAGCATATGGCGCGGCAATGACTTCATAGGACTGAAAAAACGGTAATATCTGCTCGTTGAAGACATGGCATTGAACAGATTCACCAGCATGGGTGCATCTTCCGGTTTGATCGGGCGAATGAAAAGCTTGAGATCTTCGGCAATAATCCCTGGAAATTCATACTGCTTCGGATAGGGGCTGATGACCAGATGACCCGGTGAAGGCGCCTTCGGAGCATTTACGATCACCCGGGCATCAACCGCACAGGGGCGGTTGGAATCGAAAACGATCGGATTCATATCCAGTTCGGCAATTTCAGGGAAGTCAACCAGCAGATGGGATAAACAGACCAATATTTCCTCCAAGCGCCTGATATCGGCCTTGGGCCGGTTGCGATAGCCCTCCAAAAGACGAAAAGACCGGGTACCCTGCATAAGCCGCCGGGCCAGCAGACGGTTCAAGGGCACCAGATCCATATTTCGATCTTCCACGACTTCGGTGTGAATTCCGCCCATGCCGAAAAGAATTACCGGTCCGAAGCTGGGATCTTTTTTGGCGCCGATCAGAAGCTCGATTTCCGGGCACGCGATCATGGTCTGCAAAGACACGCCCTGAATTTTCGCAGCTCCATTATACTCTCGTGCGTTCTGCATAATCTTCTCATAGGCGTTCTCCAGATCGCGCTCGCTGCGCAGGTCCAGCTGAATCCCGCCGGCGTCGCTTTTATGGACAATATCCGTTGAACAAATTTTCATCGCGAGGGGGTAGCCCAGCCTGCCGGCAATGTTTTTGGCCTCGGCAATCGATGCCGCCTCTTGGGTTGGGTTTGTCGGAATATCATAGGCGGCCAGCAGTTTTTTTGATTCTACCTCCGTAAGCAGGCCGTTATCTCTTTGCAATCCCTCTTGAACGAGGGATTCGACGGTTTTACGATCGAAATGGAAATCCCGTGTAATCTGCGGCGGAATTTCCTGAAGCAGCTTAAGATTTTCTCCGTAGTCGTAAAGATACTTAAACGCCCGGATGGCCTGCTCCGGCGTATCATAAGTCGGTATCCCGGCGCTGTTGAGGATCTCGATTCCTTGCTCCACATCTTTGCCTCCCATCCAGGAGGTGAAGACCAGGTAGCTTTCGCTTTCAAAAGATTTTACCAGCGCCTTTGCGACATCAGCAGGATCCGTCATCGCCTGGGGATTGAGAATCACCAGCAAGCCGTCCATCTCATCGGATCTCAGGCATTGGACGGCGTCGGCATAACGCTCGGGGGTGGCGTCTCCAAGAATGTCGATGGGGTTGCCGCGGCTCCAATGGAGCGGCAGAACGTCGCTCAGTCGTTGGAGGGTCTTTTCGCCCAGCTTACTGGGTTGAAGCCCATAGCGGGCGATGGCATCGGCCGCCATTACGCCCGGACCTCCCGAGTTGGTCAGAATCGCCATTCGGTTTCCCCGGGGACGCGGCTGCTTGGCCAGCAGCTCGGCACAATCAAAGAAATCACCGATGGTGTCCACCCGAACGGCGCCGGCACGTTTGAAAGCCGCATCGTATACGGCGTCTTCTCCGGCCATGGCGCCTGTGTGAGAAGAGGCCGCCCTGGTTCCGGCCGGGCTCCGGCCGGATTTGAGGATAATGATCGGTTTCAGACGCGATACCGCCCGGGCGGCACTCATGAATTTGCGAAAATTCGTCAGGCTTTCAATATAGAGCAACACACTTTTTACGCGGGAATCGTTGCCGACATAATCGATTAAATCACCGAAATCCACATCCAGCATTGATCCGATACTGATAAAATACCGGTAGCCCATATTTTCCTTCAATGACAGATCGAGCATGGCACTGCAAATTGCCCCGCTCTGGGAGATAAAGGCCAGCCCGCCGTCAGCGGCCGTGTGCGCGGCAAAACTGGCATTGAGACGACTTCCCGGACAAATTATACCCATACTGTTGGGTCCGATGATGCGCAGTCCGCCTTTGCGTGCGTTCTCCCTAATTTTGGCTTCGAGTCTTTGACCTTCAGGACCGGTTTCTTTACCGCCGGCCGAGATAATGATGGCGCCTTTTACGCCGGCATCCACGCATTCTGTGATAATCGATGGAACCTTTGAAATGGGAATGGCCACAACGGCCAGTTCGACGGCGCCAGGGATATCGGATATCTTCCGGTAGGATTTGAAACTCTGCACGCGATCACGGCTGGGGTTCACCGCGAAGACATCGCCGGAAAATTCAGAGTTCACCAGATTTTCGATTAAAGCGCGACCAATGCTTTCCTTTTTTTCACTGGCCCCGATGACAGCGATTGATTCAGGCTGAAAAATTTTGTCTAAATTGTATAAGCTCATAACAGTGCCTGTTGATGTCGTTTATGATTGAGCCTTTCACCGCCAATACAGGGATGCTGATTAAGAGAATGACCTTATTAGGCTTTCCCGGCTTCGGCAACTCGCGTTGCCAGCTCCAGCAGACGGGTGTGCTCTGCCAGACCGGCGATAAAGCGTTGCGGAATATTGCTCAATCCCACCCGGGCACCGGACAGGGGACCGGTCAGACTGGCACGGGTCATATTGTTTCCGCCCCCGTTGATGGCTGAAAGAACCGGCAATTCAAAATCGTTTTCGAATCGTGAATTAAAATAGTAAGCCGCCGGCAGCATGAAATTTAAGGAACACGCCAGTCCGAATAATCGACAGGCCGTCCAGGGCGGGTTGATCTGAACCGCGTTGTCTTTAGCGGCCTTATATGACCAGTTCGCTTGAAGAACGGCATCATTAAATGAAATCTGCATTCTTCTTTTAGCTGATCCAGATTATAATACCAGTGAGGCCCCACGTCCAGGGCATCGCCGACCATCGCGCCCATAATAGCTCCGGCAGCGCGCTCTTCGGGATTTTTTGTTTTCATGGAAAATTTCCTTAAAACTTTGGCGTTTAACAGCTGGCTTCAATATGGTTCACCCAGCGCCATAATTCAATGCGGGATAATACGTATATCGTGATTTTTGTGTGTATTCTTTTTGTCTGATCCGAGTGAAGAACCCTGATAGGCGGTTTCTGCGGAGGTTCCCGATCCGGATCTTTCGGCGGCGGCTCTTTGACCGGCGGTTTTTCAGGCTCGCTGGGCGGTTCCTTGACCGGCGGCTCCGCGGGTGGCGGTGGCGGTTGCGGTGTATCTTCCGGTTCTTCGAACGGCGGTTTTTTTTGGCGGTTGGGCGGCTCCCCGACCGGCGGTTCATTCTGTAATTTGATTTTATTCTTCCAATCGTTATATATGAGAAATTCAATCATCTTGCCTGACCTTTCTCCCTTTATCACCATTTATACAGGCAAACAGACCTAAGGCCGCAGGGCATCGGGTCCATAGCGGACTTTTAGCTCGTTGCGTACATGTTTCGCCCCGCCCTCATATGCGTTTTCGGTGGCCACACGCCGCTCTCTGAGGGTATCAACGACGCCCACAAGGGTGGCAGTTCCATCTGTTACATTTACAGAAACGTCATCTTCGTCAACAAACGGACTCCACCACAGCTCATCTTCAATGTCTTTCTTGATTTCCCAGTCATCTCTGGGTGTCCAGGTTTTCATCACGCGGAGGTTGTTCGTCACAGCGGCCACCCCTTTTACCGCAGAAACCACCTCTTCGGCTTTGGCTTTCTCCAGATTGGAATTGACAGCACCATCGAGCATTACCAGCCGGTTGTTAACCGTCACGCCGATCTCGTGCTGATGGGTATAGGGATTGCGCAGCAGGGCAAGGCGGATCTTCTTTGCCAGTTCAGCGTCCACATCAGGCGCCGGACTTGTATGCGGTCCCATATCCGGCCGAACTTTTATGCGATTCCTGACCAGCCAAACCCCCACCGTGTTATTGGCATCCTGTTCGGCAGCGCGTTTGGCCCTGAGATCATGCACCTGACCGTTCAATGTAACCACTCCATTCTCCACCGATACGGTAAGATTAGACGGCGAAAGTCTGGGATCGTAATTAAACGCTTCTTCTATCACCTGCTTTATTTCTTTATCGGATACCATTGGATAATCTTCGGTTATACGGCGCATTTTTCTCGATCTGGACCAATCCACCGCGAGGTCTTTGTCTTCCACGGATGTTACGCCGCCCACCCATGCATTTCTAAAAGCGCGTGTTTTCTCAACAAGGCTCCCCACGGTTCCGCTTAAAATAACGTGTCCGCGCAATACCTTTACATCGATAAGGGCATCATCGAGCCAGACATCATAGGCCAGACGCCGCTCGATTTCAGCCTTGATTTCCCCGTCCGCTCGTCTGGATTTTTGCGAAACCGTGATGTTGGATTCAACCGCTTTAACAC
>JASFPY010000004.1:0-17782 GCA_050115755.1 Desulfobacteraceae bacterium
CGCATGAGTGTTTAATTCAAGGCAACTGCATCGGACTTACAATTTAATCATATGAACTCTTGCGTTATCAAATTGAAAACTGTAATTATATCAAGTTTCTACTTAACTAAACGGTCAGCTTTTTACCGGGGAAACGTCCGAAACAGTCAACCAATGGCAGAGGAGAGGAGGATGAAAGATGCATAGGCAGGTGGTTCAGGGAGTTGTCCTATTTGTGGTATTGATTTGTTGCAACCTGGCATACGGTCAGAGCATTACGGTCGGGCCCGACGGAAAATTTAAAAAAAATGTCATCAGCGTGCCCTATGCGTTTTATAATAAAAGTTTTGGCTTTGCCGGCGCTTATGCGTACGCCGTGACGGGGTGGCCTCAGAAGCAGTCGGCCATGATTGCCACTGCAATAGCCGGCAGCCAGGGATCGGCAATGGGATTTATGATGGCAAAAGACCTCCGCATCCCCTATACCCGGCGGCTGTTTATGGATGCTGTTGCTCAGGCGGGCTATTTTCAGGACAACGAAATTTACGTAGACGGCAACCCGGATTTTCCGGACGAGCGCGCCGGCAGCAACGACTCCGATGAAGACGATTATGTAAAAAGCGACGGCTTGGACAACTTTTTCCGGCTGCGTTTCAAGTATCTGCTGCCCATGGGCCACGGTAAGGATGAAATTATCAGCACCCAGGTCGTGGACCGGGGACTGCTTGTCGACGGCGCAAACGGGGGTGAGTCCTGGAACCCTTTTGTCAGCGGACGGACCTATATCGAAATGAAACCTTTTTATCGCAAGCAGGAAGTCGACAGCGACGAAGTTCGGGAGGATGTGAAAACCAACGGCCTGGAGGTCTCGCTGTTTCGTGACAACCGGGATTTTAAGATGAACCCATCTAGGGGAAGCGCCCTGCGGTTGAAGTTCAACCGGGATTTCGGGTGGCTGAACAGCTCGGAATCCTGGACGGTGGTTGACGGGGAATTCGACAAGTATTTTTCACTGGGTAAGTCGGACTGGTTTCGCCAGCGGGTGCTGGCCTTTGATTTCTGGACGGCTTATTCCCCGACGTGGAATGAAAAAAGCGATGGGAACATCGAAAACGGGGCGCCGTCTTTTGCCGGTGCCACGCTGGGCGGTCTATGGCGTATGCGCGGCTACCCGTCCCAGCGCTTCAGCGATAAAGCGGCAATTTATTATGCGGCAGAGCTGCGCTTAATTCCCGAATGGAACCCTTTTGAGAACTGGTCCTGGATTCAAAAGTATCTGGGGGTTCAGTGGTTGCAGTTTGTGCCGTTTGTCGAAGTCGGCCGGGTGGCGCCGGACTGGGGCTTTGAACGTCTGCACGAGGACATGAAGTGGGACGCAGGTCTGGGGGTGCGCTTCTGGGCCAAAGGGCTGGTGGCCCGCATCGATTCGGCCGTGTCTGATGAAGGTTTCGGTATTCAGATGATGGTTTCCCAGCCGTTCCAGTTTTAAATGAATAATTCCCTGTGCCGCAATGTTGCATTAGCATACAAAATTCCCACAATTGCAAAATAAAAGGTTGCGACTGTGTCCTGTAGATCAGCGGAGTGTCGATAATCAGAAGGCTCGTCAGGTCTCGAGACGCTTGCCGGTTGCCTGGATACCCGCCAGGGAAAAACGGATAATGTGATCTGCCCAGCGTTTGATCAACTCCCGGGAAAGCGGCTGGCCCAGAAGGTATTTCAGGTCGCTGCGGCTGATGGTCAAAAGGGCGCGGCATTGATTGATGATGCTCATCTCACAGAACAGGACCCTTTCGTCAGTGGCATTGACACCCATAATCTTCCGGATGATGCCAATTAACTCCTGCCGCTGGGGCTCGATCAGTTCGTGCCAGTTGTCCTGGATCAGCCCGGTGGGATTGGCCAGTTCCATCAGGTAAAGGCGGGTAAATTGACCCCGAATGCTACTTTCCGTAAAATCCTGCATCATGTTGTGGATGCGCAGCCGCAGCTGTTGGACCGGGGAAAGGCCGGCAGAACTGCTGGATATTGGTCCGGCACACGCATTGAAGGCATGTTGCCACGCCTCGGCATACAGGTTGGCCTTGTCGCCGAAATAATAGTTGACGGCTGCCAGGTTGCTGCCGGCCCGCCGGCAGATATCCGCCACCTTGGCATTGCGGTAGCCTGATTCTGCAAAAACCTCCAATGCGGCATCCAGTAGTCGCCCGCGGGTTTCTTTACCGTCTTTTCTACGGACCATGCTGTTTGTCCTCCTTTTATCTCGCAGGAGCCTGTGACAGAAAAATTAAATGAGCACTTCGAATATTTGCTTGAATTAACCGATCACCCGTTTTATAATCCTTATTTTAAATAGCTATTTAAAATATATTTTTAATTTTGTCAAACCCTTATCCGATTAACCGGGCAAATTAATTCATCTGATCTGGAGAAATTAAAAATGCAGTGGCAAACTTTTTATTCGCGCATCCGAAGACAAGTCTTTGAATTTAACTATCAAAAGAAATATCTGCGACCGTGGGGAGCTAAAATCGATGCCTTTAAAAACGGTTCAGTGTCCTGGTGCCTGCGGGCGGGCCTGTTTTTAACACTGGTCCTTCCGCTCTTTGCGATCGCCGGTCCTCCGGGTTCGGATGACGGCCCTCCGCCTTTGGTGACGGTTGCAGCCGTCACCCTGCAGGATGTCAATCCGCCGGAGGAATACGTTGGGCATGTGGAAGCCATCCAGTCTGTAGATCTGCAGGCCCGGGTGGAGGGCTTTCTGGAAGAGGTCCGGTTCAAGGAGGGCAATTTTGTGAATGCCGGCGATTTGCTTTACGTTATCGAACAGGCTCCTTATCAGGCCAATGTCAAGGCCGACAGGGCGCGGGTGGAGCAGCTCCAAGCCATCCTCACCAAGGCCAGCCAGTATCTTGAAAGGGTGCGAACCGTGCGATCCGGCGGGGTCTCCGCCACAGACATTGACAATGCGGTGGCCGAGGAGGCACGGGCTAAAGCGCAGCTTGAAGAGGCGCGGGCGACGCTGGAGCGCTCCGAACTCAACCTGGGATATACCACGATCCGGGCGCCGATCAGCGGGCGCATCGGTCGGACTGCCTACACCGCGGGCAACCTTGTCGGACCTACGTCCGGGCCACTGGCCCGCATTGTCCAGATAGACCCGATCCGGGTGGTCTATTCCATCAGCGAAAACGATATGGCCATCATCCAGATGGCCGTCAGAGATGCCGCTCAGCGCCAAAAGAACGCGCTTTTGGTGCCCCGTATCCGGCTGTCCACCGGCCAAACATATCAAGGCGCCGGTCAATTGGATTTCGTGAACAACGAAGTCGATGCCGCTACCGGCACTATCGCGGTTTGGGCGGTGTTCGACAACCCTGACGGCCTGCTGCTGCCGGGCCAGTATGTCACTGTTCTGGTCACCCGCAGCCAGCCCAAGCTGATGCCGGTGATACCGCAATCGGCTGTTTTAGAAGACCACGACGGAAGCTATGTTCTTGTTGTGGAAGACCAGGGCCGGGTGACTATGCGGCGCGTCAAGACCGGGCCTGTGATTGGCATCAACTGGGCCATGGAGTCGGGTTTGGAGGTCGGCGAGATGGTCATCGTGGACGGCACCCAAAAGGCCCAGCCCGGGCATATCGTGAAAACCGTCACTGCAAAAGAACAGAGCGGGAGGTAGGGCATGTTTTCACGTATTTTCATCGAACGCCCGCGTCTGGCAGTTGTCGTGTCTATCTTTATCACGTTGGCCGGTATCATTTCTCTGTTCAACATTCCGGTGGCCCAGTATCCGTCCATTACACCGCCGACGATCAGGGTGACTGCGTTATACCCGGGTGCCAACGCCAAGGTGGTAGCCGACAACGTAGCTGCGCCCATCGAAAAAGAGGTCAACGGCGTAGAAAAAATGCTTTATATGTCCTCATCGAGTTCCAATGACGGGCGTTACCAGCTTGCCGTCACCTTTGAGGTGGGAACCAATCCGGACGTGGATCAAGTCAACCTGCAGAACCGGATCCAGCTGGCCACACCCAAGCTGCCCCAGGATGTGGTTGCGCAGGGAATCAGCGTGCGTCGGCGCTCCACCGACATTCTGGGGGCGATTGCCTTCTTTTCTCCTGAAGGCACCCGGGACAAGCTTTTTTTGAGTAACTATGTCAGTCGAAACATAAAAGATGCACTGGTGCGTCTGAACGGTGTCAGCGATGTTCATATTTTCGGTGAGATTGAATATAGCATGCGGATATGGATGAACCCGGAGCAGCTTACCGCCCGGGGACTGACCGCCGATGACGTGATCACGGCCGTCCGGGAGCAAAACATTCAGGCCGCCGTTGGGTCCATCGGCACATCGCCAGCCGGAACCGATCAGCAGCTCCTGTACACCCTGCGTGCCAAAGGGCGGCTCAATGAATTCAAAGACTTCAAAAACATCATCGTGCGCAGCAACGACCAGGGCGGCCTGGTGCGAATCGGTGATATCGCCCGGGTGGAACTCGGGGGCAGAAGCTATGGCGCCAGCTCGATCATCAACGGCCAGCCCTCGCTGGGGATGGGCGTTTACCGGTCGTCTGATGCCAACGCGCTGGACACCATGAAGGCAGTCAGGGCCGAACTCAAACGCCTTGCCAAACGAATGCCGGAAGATGTGCAGTACAAGGTGATTTTTGATACCACCAAATACGTCTCGGCCGCCATTCATGAAATTTCGCTGACCCTTTTTATCACCTTCCTTCTGGTCTTATTCGTAAACTTCATCTTCCTTCAGGACTGGCGGGCAACCCTGGTGCCCACCGTAACCATCCCGGTTTCGTTGATCGGCACCTTTGCCGTGCTGCTGGCTTTGGGCTACAGCGCCAATACGCTCTCTCTGTTCGCCCTGATCATGGCCATCGGCCTGGTGGTGGACGACGCCATCATCGTGGTGGAAAACGTATACCGGGTCATGGAAAAAAGAAAGCTGAGCCCCAAGGCCGCGACGATGCGCTCCATGGGCCAGGTTACCGGTCCAATTATCGCCACCACTCTGGTACTGCTGGCCGTATTCGTGCCGGTCGGCTTTATGCCCGGGATTACCGGGCAGCTCTACAGGCAGTTTGCCGTGACCATTTGCACTGCGGTGGTGATATCGGCCATCAACGCCCTGACACTGAGCCCGGCCCTGTGCGCTGTCCTGCTCAGAGAGCCCAAAATCATCCGGCGGGGTCCTCTGTCCTGGTTTAACCGGACACTCGAGGTTACACGCAATGTATACGTGGCCAGCACGGCATGGTTAATCCGGCGGCTGTTTGTGGCGCTGTTAATATTCGTCGGCGTGCTGGGTGCCGGCTATTTTCTGTTCACTCGCACGCCCAGCAGTTTTTTGCCTCCGGAAGACCAGGGCGCTTTTTTTATCAACGCCCAACTGCCCGAAGGGGCATCGATTGTCCGTACCAGCAGGGTTATGCAACAGGTCACCCGGACGCTCAAGGACATTGACGGTGTTGAAGACGTTCTGGGAGTCAGCGGGTTCAGTCTGCTCAGCGGTACAGCTGAAAATGTCGCGTTCGGCATTGTGCCGTTGAAACCCTGGAATGAGCGCACGCGGCCGGATCAGAAGCTTGACGCAATTGTGGAAAAGGCCATGGGCAGACTGGCCGCCATTTCTTCTGCCAATATTTTTGCCTTTGTTCCACCACCGATTATGGGGCTGGGCGTCACCGGCGGTTTTGATTTCCAACTCCAGGCCCTTGAAGACCAATCCCCCCGGGAGATCGCTGCCGCGGCAACGTCCCTGGTCATCGCCGCCAACCAGGAACCGACCCTGATGCGGGTGTTTTCCACTTACAAGGCCAACACCCCGCAGATCTTTGTGAACCTGGATCGCACACGAGCCGAAACTCTCAAGGTACCGGTCAGTCGGGTATTTGCCACCTTGCAGGAGCAACTCGGTTCAGGCTATGTCAACGATTTCAACCTCTACGGCCAGGTTTACCAGGTCAAAGTACAGGCTGAGGCTTCCTACCGTGATGCCGTAGACGACATCAAACGTCTGTATGTCCGCAGCAACGACGGCAAAATGGTACCCATAAGAAGCCTGGTCACCCTGTCCACAGTCCTGTCGCCGCCGCTCATATATCGATATAACCAGTTCGCCAGTGTCCAGATCAACGGTAATGCCGCCCCGGGCTTTTCCTCTGGAGATGCCATGGCGGCCATGGAGCGATTGGCGGCCAGGACCCTGCCCAAGGGTTACGCCTTTGAGTGGTCTTCCATGTCTTTCCAGGAGCGCCAGGCTGAGGGCAAGGTTGTATATTTATTCGCTCTGGCCCTGCTATTCGGCTATCTTTTTCTGGTCGGACAATACGAAAGCTGGAACATTCCGCTGTCCATTATCTTATCGATCCCGGTGGCCAGTGTGGGAGGGCTTTTCGGTTTGTGGATCGTGGGACTGGACCTCAGTATCTACGCTCAGATCGGACTGGTTCTGCTGGTGGGGCTGGCCGCCAAGAACGCCATTTTAATCGTTGAGTTTTCCAAAGACCGCCGGAAAGAAGGTTTCCCTCCGGCAAAGGCGGCAGTGGAAGGTGCCAAAATCCGCTTCAGGCCCGTGTTAATGACCGCCTTTACCTTTATCATGGGCGTGGCGCCCATGGTGATCGCTACCGGCGCCGGCGCAGGCAGCCGCCGGGCCATCGGCACCACGGTCTTTGCCGGCATGCTGGCGGCGACTCTGGTCGGTATCTTTTTGATCCCGCCGCTGTATTATGCCTTTCAGTCATTCCGCGAAAAGGGCAGTGCCTGGCGCAATCGTCGGCGGGGCGATGGGGCATCCTGATGCAGGATCGCTTTTGAAACCGTTGTGCGAAACCATGTTGTCGGGTGAGATGAAATATGAGATTCAAAATATTCAAACACCATCACTGTAAGCCGTTCAGCCAGCGGGAGTGCCCCTGGAGGGTCAACCTTTTGGCTGCGGTCATTGTTCTGGTATTGGCCGCATGCGCAGCAGTGGGTCCGGATTATGTTCCAGTAGAGCCCAAGGCGCCTTCAAAATGGCAGACTGACCTCGAGGATGGTCTGAACGAAGCCCCTCTAAATCCTGAAACCATGGCCCAATGGTGGACCACAATCAATGATCCGCAACTCACCAGCCTTGAGCAAAGAGCTGTGAAAGGAAACCTGGATTTACAACAGGCCCGGGCGCGGATCCGGGAGGCCCGTGCCCTGCGGGGCATCAGCCAGGCGCAGCTTTTTCCCACTGTCGATACCACCGTTTCGATTACACGCAACCGCAGCAGCGAAAGCACCGGCACGGGATCAACCGAGACGCTATATGCAGCCGGTTTTGACGCCGGATGGGAACTGGACATATTCGGCGGGTTGCGGCGTGCGGTGGAGGCGGCTCAGGCGGATCTTGAAGCAAGCCAGCAGCAACTGCACGACGTACTGGTGAGCCTGCTGGCCGAAGTGGCCTTGAACTATTTGGAGGTGCGCACCTTCCAGGCGCGGTTGGCAGTGACCGAGAAGAACATCAAAGCCCAGCAGGAGACCTATGAACTGAATCATTCACGCTACCAGGCGGGTATCATCAGCGAACTGCCCGTCAAGCAGGCGCTCTATAATCTGGAGCGCAGCCGTTCCCAGATCCCCATCCTGCAAACCGGGCTGGCGGCGGCCAAAAACCGGCTGGCGGTGCTGCTGGGTGAAAGCCCCGGTGTGCTCGACGATGAACTGGAAGAGATGAAACCGATCCCGGTTCCGCCGGTATCGGTGGCTGTTGGCCTTCCGGCGGAAACGTTGCGCCATCGGCCCGACATCCGGCGCGCTGAGCGCAACCTGGCGGCTCAAACAGCCCGAATCGGGGTGGCCACAGCCGATCTTTATCCCAAATTTCGGTTATTTGGCAGCATCGGACTTGAGTCTCTCAGCGACGATGACTTCCTGGAGTGGTCAAACCGGACCTGGGGAATCGGGCCCGGCGCTTCCTGGAATATCTTCGATGCCGGTGCCATCCGCCAGAACATCGAGGTCCAGACCGCCCGCCAGGAGCAGGCTCTGATTCAGTATGAATCGACGGTTCTCAGGGCCCTGGAGGAGGTGGAAGACGTCCTTGTGGCTTACGCCAAGGTGCGGCGCAGAAGAGAATACCTGGCCAAAGCCACCGAAGCCGCACGTCAGGCCGACCTGTTGGCCAGAGACCAGTTTAGTGCCGGGCTGGTGGATTTCAGCAATGTGCTGATCACCCAGCTTGCGCTGTTATCCCTTGAGGACGATTTGGCCCGGAGCGAGGGCGCTGCAACTTCTACCCTGGTGAGACTTTACAAGGCGCTCGGCGGCGGCTGGAAATCTCTGGAACCGGATTCCCCTTCTATAAAAAAATAAAATATGCCCATTATCAATTTTTTGTGATAAGTCGACTCGTGGCATCTTCAAAGAAACGGGTTCTGGATCTTTTGCATAATTTTTCAGTTTTTGATTTTAAGCTTTTCGAAAGGAGGAATTGAAGATGAAGACGTGGCTGGGTGTATCCATAATAATATTTTGTGGGATATTTAACGCGCTCTGCCCGGCAATAGCCGATGAACTGCACCTGTCGAATGGAGACGTTATTAGCGGTCAGATAATCCGCATGGAGGGAAACAAACTCATTTTTAAAACCAGTTATGCCGGCGAGATCAGCGTAACCTGGTCGGAGGTCATAAACCTGGTCAGCGACGATTCCATTAAGGTGATTCTCACTGATGGAACGGTTCTTGAAGGGCTTTCGCGAAAAGCATCAGCAAACACGATGCGCCTGGAAACGCAAAAACTCGAAGCGCCTTCTGACTTAAAATTGTTAAATGTTGCCGCAATCAACCCGGAACAAAAGCCGACCGTCAAAATAACAGTCCGCGCCAACGGGGGACTTACGCAGGAACGGGGTAACAACGATACAGATTCCTATCATCTGGACAGTGAATTTATCGCTCGCACCGAGAAAAGTCGCTACACTTTCGCAGGTGAGTTAAACGTCGAAAAGACAGATGGAGACACGACTGTCGAAAAATGGCTGGCTTATGGCAATTACAGCTATTTCATGACCGACAAATGGTTTCTGTATGCCAACACGCTCTTCGAACACGACAAGTTTGCAGATCTGGATTTGCGCTCTACGCTGGGGGCCGGTGTTGGGCATCAATTTTTTGAGTCTGACGGCTTGAACCTTTCAGTTGGGGTTGGTCCGGCCTGGGTGAACGAGGATTTTAATGAAGCTGAAGACGAGGATTACTCAGCAGGGCAGTGGCTAATCAACTATGACCAGTTTTTTTTCAACAAGTTTGTCCAATTGTTTCACCGGCAGGCAGGCTGGGTCAAAGCAGCTGAAACCGACAAATGGCTTGTTAAGACGCGACAGGGGCTGCGATTCCCTATTTACAAAGGGTTCACGACCACGCTCCAATACAATTACGATTACAACAATGAACCGTCTCAGGAGGCAGATGAGAAGTGGGATTCGAAATTAATGCTTTTGCTGGGCTGGCAATTTAAAAATGAATGACGACGCCTTTTGGGAGGACTTCAAACTTGATCATCTATCAAAAAACAGGATGTGACAGATGGTTGTCTACTTAAACGGAAGCATGGTGAGTGAAGCAGAAGCCAGGATTTCAGTCTTTGATCATGGATTCCTATACGGGGACGGTGTTTTTGAGGGTATAAGAGCCTATAACGGAAGAATTTTTTGTATCGACGAGCATGTAGATCGTTTATTTGAATCAGCTGAATCCATCATGATTAAGATACCGCTTAGCCGCAAAGAGATGAAAAAGGCGATTATCGAGACCGTCAGGCAAAACGATCTGAAAGACGCCTATATACGTCCGATTATCAGTCGGGGGAAAGGAACACTGGGACTCGATCCGAGAGCATGCTCCGAGCCCACGATTGTAATCATTGTCGACGCTGAGACACGTCACCCGGAAGACCTGAGTGGCGAACCGCTCGCCAGGCAAGGAATCAGGGTAATTTCAACCGCCTGGCGGCGCAATAGCCCGGATACACTCAGTCCAAGGATTAAATCGACAAATTACTTGAATAACATACTCGCCAAGCAACAGGCCAACGCCGTTGGTGCACATGATGCGATTTTTTTAAATCAGCAGGGCTATGTTTGTGAACTGACCGGTGATAACCTTTTTATTATCAAGAATAAGCGGGTAATTACGCCACCGTTAGGGTTTGGAATTCTTGACGGTATCACCCGACGTACGATTTTGCATCTAGCCGACGAACGGGGTTTCAAAACTGCAGAAGCACCCCTAACCCTGCATGACTTATACACATGTGACGAATGCTTCTGCACAGCAACGCGTATTGAAGTTTTACCGATTGTCTGGGTTGACGGCAGGCAGATCGGAGATGGCAAGCCAGGTTCAATCACAATAAAGCTCATGGAAGAATATATCGCGTTTGCTAAACGGGAAGGCACCCCGATTTATGATTGAGAAAGTAAAGCTCGTAAAGGTTGTCAGGGCTGGAAAAATAATTTATGACATCAACAATATAAATTCCTGAACGTCGTGCCCAAAATGGGCAACCTGAAACAGAAAATGACCAATAGCTCTTTGCGAATAACAGATATCTGAAAGGAGAGATGCAAAATGGCGAAAGAAAAAGTGAAACATTTGAGTGGTGTATTGGCTTCTGTTTTTGCACACGCTGGACACATCTCAAAGGAAGAAGCAAAGGAAATCAGTGGCCTGGATGATCATGCATTCGAGCACGCATATGACAGAGCATCCAACATCGCTGAAAAAGTCATGCAGCATGAAGGCGAAAAAATGGATAAATTTCTGGAGCATTTCGCAAAAGAGATCGAACAGTATATAGATCATTTCGGCGGGAAGTTGTTCAAGTAGGTCTTTTTGTCAAAGGTTCAGGTGTCCCATTTCCGTAAAGATTGGATTTTAAGCATGAAACTTCCCAAAAAGAAAATTCTCGCGGTTGTGCTTCCGATAGCAATATTGCTGATATCATTCCAAGTGTCGGCTCAGGATCAATCCCAAAGTGATCAAACCGCCGCCGCGAAACCAGATTTACCTGCGTCGGCACCGGATCTGGCCGATATCATACCCAAAGCGACAAAATTGGCTGCTGATCTGGCGACCCTTGAGAATAGGGTTACTGGGGCACCGGATGTCTCGGAATTTGAAAAAAAGGTCGCCGAGATCGAGGAGAGCTTAAAGGATCCTGCTGCGCAATTACAACAGATAAAGGACGCAAAAGACGGCCGGTTAAATAAACTTGTGGAAATCAGGAGGGTCATCGAGCAGGAAAATAAATTATTTGAAGAAATCATCAAACCCCTTGGCGAAGCCATTCATCAGTTCGGCACCTGGAGAAATAACTGGCTGGCGGAGAAGCAACATTGGAACCAATGGCAATCAGCGCTGCTCGAAGAAGGTGATCTCGCTCCGCTGCAATCGACGTTTGCAAGGGCAAAAGATACGATCGACAAGGCCCTGGAGATCGTTGTTTCACAGCTGAACTTAATGCTGAAGGCCCAGGAGAGAGCGGGCAAAACGCAGTCGAAACTCATCGCTCTCGATACAGAATTAGACTCCCTGGTCCTGGCTGCGCGTTCCAGTGTCAGGATCAGCATGTCTCCCCCGATGTATTCTCCCCGATATTTTTCTCAGTATTCAAGCGAATTGTGGTACGCATTGCAAAAAGGACTGGCAGGGATTTCTTGGCCTGACAGGCGTTTCTTGGATCAACAGGGGTTGATCGTCTTTGTCCATGTTCTTTTCTGCCTTATTGTGATCATCGCCGTTTATCGAAACCGAAAAGCGCTCAACGATTCAAAAAGCTGGTGGTTTGTGGCGGCACGACCTTTTTCCGCAGGATTGTTTTTTGGCACGCTATCGTCGATGTGGTTTTATGAATATCGGGGGTTTCAAGACACGTGGGGACTTCTCATTTCATTTGTCGCCGCTGTCCCCTTTGCCCGAATTGTAGGCGCTTTGGCGATCTCATCCTGGAAAAAGCAGTTTGTGTATGGCTTAACCGTCGTCTTGATCGTTACCCGACTGCTGCAGCTGATCGCGTTGCCGCTGCCGTTGTTTCGGTTGTATGTCATTTTAACAGCGGTTGTCGGAATTTTCTATTTCTGGCGGTGGACCGGTGAAAGCAGGATTGAGAAAAACTTGGGCGTTTATCGCTGGTTGCTCCGGCTGGGCACCTTTTTTTTGGTTTTCATCATTATTCTACAAATTGGGGGTAAACAGGGATTGGCCGAATTTCTGTTCCTATCCCTGGTGTCGTCTACGGCAACTGTGCTTGGATTTATGTTATTTATGTATATGATTCGCGGGGTTTTAGAGTGGGTATTGCGTCGGTCATCGCTCCAGCGAACGGCATTTTTTTACAGGGATACCGATACCCTCATTCGCCGGGTGACACGCTTTACGGATGTGGCTTTATGCGGGCTGCTTTTGTTACCCGGTAATCTGTTGATCTGGGGCGTTTTCGATAGCGTGCCGGGGGCGATCAAAGGGTTGCTGGCACTTGGGTTCAACCTGGGATCCCAGCGGATTACGGTGGGCTTGGTGATAATTTCAGCGGGCATTCTTTATGGATCGTTTCTGGCATCATGGATATTTCAGAAATTGCTCGTTGATGAAGTGCTTGCCAGGCGTCGCGTGGAAAGAGGGGTCCGGGTCTCAATCGCAAGATTGGTCCATTATGTGTTCATATTTATTGGATTTTTGCTGGCGCTTTTGGCACTCGGGTTCGAGTTTACCAAACTCACCATTATGTTGAGTGCGCTTGGTATCGGCATCGGCTTCGGCCTGCAAAGCATCGTCAACAATCTTGTCAGCGGGCTCATCCTGCTCTTTGAAAGACCGGTCAGGGTGGGTGATTTTATCGAACTCGGCGAGAAATGGGCTGAAATCAAAAAGATTGGCCTTCGGGCCACAACCGTCCAAACCTTCGACCAGGCTGATGTGATCATTCCCAACGCCGATCTGGTCACCAATCAGGTGGTCAATTGGACACTTAGCAATCGTCGCGTGCGGCTCATCATTCCGGTGGGAGTGGCTTATGGCTCCGACGTTTCCCTGGTAATGGAAACACTGATGGCAAGCGCTAAGGAAAATTCAAAAATTACCGCATCACCGGCCCCTCAGGTGTTATTTTTGAACTTCGGAGAAAGCGCTCTCGAATTCGAGCTTCGCGTCTGGGTATTGGATGCCGATAACCGACTGGTCGTCAGCAGTGAACTTCACCAGGAGATTGACCGAAGATTCAGAGAAGCAAATATCGAGATTTCCTTTCCCCAGCGAGATCTGCATCTGCGCAGTCTGGATGAATCGGTTATTTGGAAGCATAAGGAATCCAGAACATAGCCTTTTGCGCGGATCGACAAACTCCAGGAGCTGAAAGGCACGATGCCGCTTTGTTTTCAGCCCCGTTCCTATTGCGCTGCAGATTATCCCCCCAACTTAATTCCATCTACCACGTCTCATCCCATTGATTCTTCTCTAAAGTTTTCTTTTGAGCTTCCGATAAACAAAAAAGGATCTTTGGTTTAAGTTGTTACATTTATTCAAATTTTTCATGTCTAACAATTTATAAACGATTATACAGCAACTCCTACAAATTCGTCTTGGCAGAAATTATCGATGAAAGAGAGCCAATTTATTGAACTGTCTAAAACAGTTACTGTCGATGACAGAGCGTTTGTTCGCACCGAGGATCGTCATCCCTATTTAGTGATTTATATCGGCAATGACAGTGGTTCACGCCATAAGATCAATGGCGGTTATATGACAATCGGTCGATCTCCAAAGGCAGATATCAGCATTGAAGATGACCGGATATCGCGCATTCATTGTGTCATCAAATTCAATGGCCATACGATTACGATCGAAGATAAAGGATCAACCAACGGTACATACGTTGATGCTCGAAAAATAAGTCGTGCTAAATTGCTACCGGGTGTTCCCCTTCAGCTGGGTCATTCAATAATGAAAATTGAATATAAGTCTGAAGCTGAAATCCGATCGGAGAAAAAACTTTTACAAAGAGCTTCTTTGGATGCGCTTACGGGAATATTTAACCGTCATCACTTCACCAAACTTGCTTCAATGGAGATGGCTTATGCCAGCAGGCATAAGTTGCCGATCGGTGTTGCCCTGATGGATATCGACAACTTTAAACAAGTCAATGACATATATGGTCATCAAAGTGGCGACTTGGTTTTGGCTCAGCTTGCCAACACGGTCATTGAAAACAAGCGCGCTGAAGATCTGTTTGGCCGCTATGGTGGAGATGAATTTATTATTTTGCCTCGCGGTGAGATTAGCAAAGAAGGCATGCAACTGCACTGCGAACGCATCCGAAACGCGATCGAGGGTTTTGAGTTCTGTTCTGAGGATGTATGTGTTCGAATAACCGTATCACTTGGTTTCCATTTAATGGAGGCTGGAAGCGGCGATACTGAGGCGATGCTATCTGATTTGATTCATAAGGCCGACCAGGCCCTTTATCGTGCTAAAGAAAGAGGAAGAAACAGAACAGAGAGTCTTTGTTAACCTTTTTTATCTCCAAGAACACTATCCCTGCAACACACTGCTGCCTTCCTTGTCCCATTGGACGGTTACTTCTTGACCGACCACAAAGTTATCTTTACGTGAGAGTCGGGCATTCAGCCGAGCCGTTACCCTCTCATATTCCTTGTCGCCCAATAAATGGATCTTCAATTCAACATAATCACCTTGATACATCATTCCCACGATCCGCCCGTTGATTTGATTATCCATTTTCGCGTCCGTGTCAGCGGACAAAACGTTTATTCTTTCCGGATGCACGCAGATACCCTTGATTTCCTCAATGCCTGACGCTTTATCAGCGAGCGCCACAAGTTTCAGACCACTTCCGGTTTCCAACTTAATCTCTTCGCCATTACGAGCAATCACCCGGCCCGGAAAGATATTAGTAGCTCCCATAAAATCGGCAACAAAACGTGTTTTGGGATTATCATAAATTTCTTCGGGCGATCCAATCTGCTCAAGCTTGCCGTCTTTCATAACGGCAATCGTATCCGAAATGGCAAGCGCGACTTTCTGGTCATGGGTAACATAGAAAAAGGTTATCCCCACCTCTTGTTGAATGCGTATCAGCTCGCCTTGCATGTCTTTTCTCAGCTTTCTATCCAGGGCTGCCAGAGGCTCATCCAACAACAAAATTTTGGGCTTTAATATTAAAGATCTTCCCAGAGCAACTCGTTGTTGCTGTCCTCCGCTGAGTTGTACGGGGTATCGGGATTCCATCCCGTATAGTTGCATAAACTCAAGCATCTCAACAACTCTCTTTCGTATTTCACTTTTGGGAATTTTTTTTCGCTCTAATCCATATGCGATATTTTCCTCGACGGTCATGTGGGGAAAAAGAGCATGATTCTGAAATACGAGATTGCAATCTCTCCGGTATGGAGGAACATCATTGATTAATTCGCCTTCGATGAAGATGTCGCCCTCGTCAGCTTTTTCCAACCCGGCCAAAATTCTCAAAGTTGTGGTTTTGCCGCATCCACTGGGGCCTAGAAGTGAAAACACCTCTCCGTGCTTCACTTTTAAATCGATATGATTGACAGCAATTACGCCGGGAAACATTTTAACCAAATTTCGAAGTTCGACGCAAGGCAACCGCTCTTGTTCTTTCATTGTATCTTACCCTGTGAATTGTTTCTCTCTTTGGAAATAAGATAACACCAAAATACCGATAGTCGGTGTTAGGATGAAAATCAAGCTGATCGCATTGATAAGAACAGGTTTTAAGGAATACTGCAGCATTGAATACAGATACAACGGCAGCGTTGTGGTGCCAACTCCGGCAACAAAATAAGTAATCGTAAAATCGTTAAATGACCACGGGAAAATAAGCACAGCCGACGCAAATATGGCAGGAAGCAGCAAGGGTATCGTCACCTTTCTCCACGTTGTCAGACGGTTGGCACCCAGGTCGATGGATGCCTCTTCAAGGCTCCAGTCGATACGCTGCATTCTACCTAGAGTGACGAATACAGCTAAGGGAGCGCTGAAACTGATGTGCGCAATGATAATCGTAAGATAGCCCAGGGGAAAATGAATGATTTGTGTAAAATAGACCAGAAGTGCTCCCGCCATGATGACATAGGGGACTGTGATCGGCAGCAGAATAGACATTCGCAAGAATCTTCTTCCGACAAATTTGTATTTAAACAATCCATAACCGGCAATTGTTCCAATTGCGGTGGCGACCACAGTCGTCACAGACGCAATAAACATGCTCCTTATTACGGAGTCCATAATTGCAGCGGTCTGAAAAAGCTCGACGTACCATTTTGATGTGAGCGATTCCCAGTTCACACCGAAGGCATTGCTGTTGAAGGAGAAAATGCCAAGCACAATTATGGGACCCCATAGGAGAAGATAGCCTCCTATGACCAAAACGATGAGTACCTTATCGGAAAGAAGCGATTTCATATAATTCTTTCTACGGCTTCTTCTCCGCCAAGTTTTATACACATATAGATGAGTAAAACAACGGCGGCCGTTAAAATCACAGCCATGCTGGATCCGATGGCAAGATTGCCTCGAACGATGAAGTAATGTTGGATTAAGTTTCCTGCCATCCACACTTTGTTACCGCCGATCAGCAGGGGAACAAGCCAATCCCCCAGGGCCGGGATAAAGGTTAAAATCGTACCACCGAAAATCCCTCCTTTGCTTAAAGGGAGCGTAACGGTCCAAAATTGCGATCCAGGACTTGCGCCTAAATCTAAAGAGGCTTCTAATAAGGCCGGATTGATTCCTTCCAGGGAGGCATAAATGGGAAGGACCATGAAGGGAAGCCATATATAAATTAGACCGAACACCACCGCGGTGGGTGTGTAGAGCAAGTTCATGGGGGATGAAATTATGCCGAGATTAAGAAGAAAATCGTTCAGGATGCCCGGATAACCAACCAACTGTTTAAGCGCGTAAATTCTTACCAGATAACAACTCCATGATGGCGCAATCACCAGAAACAGAAAAAGGGCCTTGAATCTCCCGCCGTATCTTGCAATCCAGTATGCAGTCGGATAGCCGATTGCTAAGCAGGCGATGTTGGTGATGAAAGCATACAATATGGATCGCAGGATGGCATTTCCATAATCGGTGTCGCCTGCCAGCAAAAGCCAATAATTCTTGAGAGAGACGCCGGTGGTGATATCGCCGGCAATATCAACCGGAAGAAAGCTAAAATAGATGATCACCCCTACCGGTGCAAACACAAAGAGTGCGATCCAGGCCGAAATCGGCCCCAAGGTTGGAAAAATTCTTGCAGGCGTTTTTGTCCCAAAGAAACTTTTCATGGTTTTTCCCGAATCGCCCCTTGGTTTCCCGTTAAACTTGATATTGTATCATTCAGGGAGGGTATTTACCCTCCCTGAAATATGGTTATTGCTGTTTTCGATCCCCAATTTTCATATGCTTACGCGAGCCTTGAAGCCGCTCTTGGCTACTTTTTCATCTTTTCCCAAATGCTAGCCCGCATCTTCTCACCCTCGCCTGTAAAGGATGGCGGCATGAGCACCTCACATTTTTGCCTGTATCCTTTTGGAGGCGTCATCCAGATTTTAGTCTGCTCGCTGAGGAGATTTTCAATGTGGCTGTGACCATGCCCGTATGCAACACTATTGATGAGTATTGCGAAATTATCAGGTCGATAGAGATAGTTTAAGAAAAGATGGGTGGCAGCCGGATTGTTGCCGCCCTTGGGAATGACCGCCAGCATAGGAGAAAGCAGGCAT
>JASFPY010000005.1:0-17331 GCA_050115755.1 Desulfobacteraceae bacterium
ATCTGGTCTTTGGTGGTTTTGATACCCGAATAAAACAATCGAAGAATGAGCGATGGCAGTCTGCCGAGATTATCGGGTAGGTAGCAACTGTAATGGTTGTGGGTCCCATCCAGCGCTCGATGGATCCAATTGCTTGAGTCTCGGCTATGCTTTGCTGCCATCAAATTACCCTTTTTCTTTTTTAAATATTTGCGCCTCTGGATTTATAGTTCAAGCTACGGTGACCGAATTTGGGTAAAGACCGATTTGTTTTATATGGATTTCGGAGGATTAAAAGCTGGAGTTTGTCAGTGTATTTTAATATTTTATAAAACTAAAAACTAACAGAATAAATGATGCTTTGCAATATTTTATTGGAAACGCCAATTTTTATTTGACGCCAAAACCGAATCATATTAATAATGTTATAATATTGATCTGATAAGCCAATTCCATTTTTTCAACTGATATTAAGTATTACGTGAAAGGAGGTAAATGCGGATATGAAAACTTTAATTGGTGGCGCGATCGCAGCGGCACTGGGCCTCATTGGTCTTGTCATTTGGTGGGGACAGTTTTTAATGGTTCTGGCCGGCATCGTCCCGGCGATGCTTTTGCTGGGCGGGGCTTTAGCCATATATCTCGGCTTTGACGAACTCAAAGATAACTGGAAAGAGGATGAAACTGAAGCGTCCCCGCCGGAAGACAGTGAAGGTGAAGAAGTAGAAAAATATAAAAAAGAAATCGATGATCTCAAAGAGGAAATCGAAACACTCAAGAAAGATTAGCCGATTTTGTTAAGGAAACCGATCAGGGCCCGGTAGCAGGCATGCCGGGCTCTATTCATACCCAATATTCCATTTTTCCACCATTCCATCATTCCACGGGTTGCCGGCCGGCAAAAGCCATCCCTCTTGGATGAAATCAAAGCTTGCTCCCTGACCAAGGTTATCTGCTTTTTTTAGAATCTTTGATGGCGGAGGTCGCCAAGAAATCTGCACGTTCATTGCCTTTATCTCCGGCGTGACCTTTGACCTTGACGATTTCCAAATTTTTAAACTTCTTCATTGTTTTTTTTATTGATTGCACAAGTTCATTATTGGCCTTGGCTTTCCAGCCGAGTGCCAGTAGGCCGTGAGCATATCTGCTATCTGTGAAAATTCGCACCGGCAGATCGGTTTTTTTCACTGCCAGCAATCCCGCCTGAATCGCCCTGAGTTCAGCGATATTATTGGTTGCCAGGCCGATATATTCCGATATTTCTTTTTCATATTTGCCGAAGCGCAGAACCACCCCGATACCCGCCGGCCCCGGATTGCCGGAAGAAGCACCATCGGTATAAACACGAATTTCCTCTTTATTGCCGGTTTGAGACACGGCCGTGTTGTTTTCCATTTGTTGAGTTGCCGACACATCGGAATCAAGGGGTTTTATATTGCTTTTGCGCACCCAGTATTCATGGGTTTGGTTGAGTTGGTATTTAATCAAGACCTTGCCGTTTTTTTCAATCGGCTTTCCGGAGCGATCGACGGCAAGCCAGACCTTGTTTGTTTTAAAACGCATTCGTTTCCATTCCGGCTTGTCTGTTTCCATCCGTGTTGCTCTCCACTTATTTGGTGGCTAATAAAGTGGTTTAAAGATTCAAAGGCTAATAAGGTGTCAGCAAAAGGTAGGTTTCAGTGTTCGGGTGTCAGGTGTCAGGAAAGCGAACTTGATGAGGTCGAGAATCATTTGATCCCTCATTCAGCTGATTTTTTTCTGACACCCGAAACCTGACACCTGAAACCTGCTCATCGATAAAGGTGAAACCTCTGGCTGATTTCAGAAAACTCCTGAAGATCGGTTTGCCATGATTCTATAATTGATTCAAGGGGCTCCATATTCTCAAGACGGCTACGAATTTTGCCATCTCCTATAATCAAATCGATTGGAAGTTTTTTTGCCTCGTATTCATACGGTGGCCGTTTCCATTCGAAATCCTTTTTGTGATGCTTGATAACCGCCTGAAGCAGCCGCAACCCGGTCTCATATGGCCTGAATTCATGGGGTTCCATGACATGAATCTGAAATCCCCTGCAACGGCGGGTCTGCCATTTGTTTGCGGTGGGCTCAAAGACAACCTCTCTGAGGATTATGCCGGGGATCGATTCGGCGCCGACGGTGGCCGCAATTTTTTCTGGATTTATATATGGGGCGCCAAAAAGCTCAAAGGGCTGGGTCGTTCCGCGACCCTCAGAAACATTGGTTCCTTCCCATATGACCTGGCCTGGATAAACCATGGTCGAAACGGGGCTGGGAAGATTGGGTGAGGGTGGCACCCATGGGAGCCCTGTCTGTCCGTAAAACATCGAACGCCGCCATCCTTTCATCTCAATGACCTCAAGGTCGCAGCCAATCTTAAAGTGCTCGTTGAAAAGGTGCGCCAGTTCCCCGATGGTTAGCCCATGTCGCATGGGCAGCGGGAAGCGCCCGACAAATGAACGCCAGTCAGGTTTGAGGCAGTTACCCTCAACGGTTAAGCCGTTGATCGGATTGGGGCGGTCAAAAACCACCATTTTTTTGTTCAATGCCCCAGCGGCCCCAAGACAGTAGGATAATGTATAGATAAACGTGTAGACGCGGGTGCCGACATCCTGCAGGTCAACTAAAAGCACGTCAATGGAGTCGAGCATTTCTTCAGTTGGGATACGGGTTTTTCCGTAAAGACTGTAAACCGGTATTTTTAAAACCGGATCCTCCATGTCTGCGGATTCGATCATGTTGTCCTGTTTTTCAGCGAAAAATCCGTGTTGCGGAGAATACAGTGCGGTCAGTTTGCCCGGCAAGCGATGATTGATGAGCAAACGTGCATGATTGAACATCCGATCCACAGAAGCCGGATTGCACAACAGTCCTAGACGGGCGTTTGCCACCCATCCGGGTGGTGCTTCTAAAAATCTTTCCAATCCGGTTTTCACGGTTGCCAAAAGGTTCCCCTTTCAATTAGCAATTTAGGGTAAGCGGTGGTTTCAAAACCTGATCTTCCGTTGGTTAAAAAGCTTGACATCACTGGGAATAATTTTTACATATTCAGGCTATTTTGTGTTTGGCAGCCCGCAGGGGGTTTGCTCTGTGTTTATAAGCTATCGTAAACGAACTCTTGCCAAACATCAAATCATAAAATCTGACGACCATCAAATGTTACCAACGAATTACAATTGACGCCGGATTGAGCGTTTTGGATCAATTCGGCCCGGATATTAATGAACGGTGGAAATTAATCTGACAGGCATTGTCGTTGTTGTTGGAAACTACGGCAGCGGCAAGACCGAAGTTTGCATTAACCTGGCTGTGAACCGCAAGCTGGGCGGGGTTGACGTCCGTATCGCCGATCTTGACTTGGTCAATCCGTATTTTCGAACCCGGGAAGCCAGAGGACCCCTATCGGAACTGGGCATCGAGGTCGTCCTTCCACCGAAGGAATATCTGCAGGCCGATCTGCCGATACTGAGCCCGCGGGTAAAAGGGATGATCCGCCACCCCAGCCAGCTGGCGCTGCTGGATGTCGGCGGTGATGATGTGGGTGCAGCCATACTGGCGACACTTGAAGATGACCTTAAGGGAAAACCCCTTAGAGTTTTGCAGGTCATCAATCCATTAAGGCCCTTTACCGAAACGGTTGAAGGTTGTCTCAAGGTCCGCCAGCAGATCGAAAAGGCTTCCAGGCTGTCTGTTGACGGCATTATCGGCAATGCGAATCTTATTGATGAAACCACTGCGGATGATATTTATAACGGCTATGATTTTGTTAACGGTCTGTGCGAATCCAGCGGGTTGCCGCTTGAATTTATTACCGTCTCGCGGGAATTGTTATCGGTTGTCGACTCCAGGCAATTTGCCTGTCCGCTGCTGGTGATAGAAAGGCAACTCGTTCCGCCGTGGCAAAAACCCATTCCGTTGGGGAAAACGCGCCCCCCTCACTGACGTTTGCGATTTGACGCCAGCGGCGCTATGATGGGACCTGGATGAACCGGTGTTGATTTCTTTTACCACAACGGGCACGAAGAATACAAAGATGAATACAAGATTTTATTTAATTTTCGCTTTTTACCCTCCGTGAACTTCGTGGTAGAAATTCTATATATATCGCCCATACCGCGCATTCAATATCAGTGACAAATTGTGATTTCAAAATTCGGTGGAGGAATTCTGATTTATGGCTTATTTGCATTCAATTAACAAAGATCGATGTAAGGGCTGTGGTTTGTGTGTAACTGTATGCCCTAAAAATGTCCTCGAAATTTCAAATGAGGTGAACACCAAAGGCTATTTTCCGGCTTATCAGGCGCGTCCTGAGGATTGCATTTTTTGTGCATTATGCTGCACGATGTGCCCGGATGTCGCCATAACCATTAGTGAAATTGAAGCCAAAGCGGCAGGTGGTAAATGAATTTTGAACCTGCCTTTTTGAATCCCAGCGGGGGCCGCGGAGCGGCCCCGATGAAATGCGCTTTGCATTTCATCGGGCGAGCATTCAACAGGGCGAGTCGGAGACTTTCACCTGCAGGATTCATTTAAAAAATAATTGGAGGGATATATGGGGAAAGTATTAATGAAAGGCAATGAAGCCATTGGCGAAGCCGCTATCCGGGCCGGCTGTCTGAATTATTTCGCCTATCCAATCACGCCGCAATCCGAGGTTGCTGAATATCTCGCCCGGCGCCTGCCGGAGGCCGGCGGCGTGTTTTTACAAGGTGAAAGCGAGGTAGCCGTATCCTATATGATCTTCGGGGCAGCGGGTTGCGGAGAGCGGGTTTTTACGACTTCTTCGAGCCCCGGCATCAGTCTGATGGGTGAGGGCATCAGCTATATCACCGCGGCTCAGTGCCCGGCGGTGTTTGTCAATATCATGCGCGGCGGACCGGGACTGGGCGGTATACTTCCATCCCAGGCAGACTATATGCAATCGGTAAAAGGGGGTGGGCATGGAGACTATAAACTGCTGGTCATGGCTCCGGCCAGTGTTCAGGAAGCCGTTGAGATGATGATGAGCGCATTTGCGCTGGCCGAAAAATACCGCAACCCGGTCATGATCCTTGGCGACGGTCTCATCGGCCAGATGATGGAACCGGTGGAATTTCCGGATTCACTCAAAGCCGAACCCACCAACAAAGATGAATGGGCCACCAACGGCATGGATACCCGAAAAAGCAAGCAGCGCAACCTGGTCAAAACGCTCTATCTCGATCCCGAGGAGCTCAATTCACACAATCTGATGTTAAAAGCCAAGTATGAGCAAATGGAACGGGAGGAGGTGCGCTATGAGACCTACAATGTGGATGAAGATTACAGCGTGCTTGTTGTCAGCTACGGAACCATGAGCCGCGTATGTCGCACCGCCATTGATAATTTAAAGGGCGAGGGTTTTGAAGTCGGTATGATTCGCCCCCAGACATTGTTTCCGTTTCCTAAAACCGCTATTTATGATGCGGCCGGCAAGCAGGGTTGCCAGACGGTTTTGAGTGTTGAAATGTGCATGGGGCAAATGGTGGAAGATGTCGAGCGCAGCGTGGCGGGTCAGCTGCCGGTGCACTGGTACGGCAAATGCGGCGGTGAAGTTCCCACACCGGAAGAGGTTATGGAGGAAATTCGCAAATTGGTTAAACAGTCAAATGGTTGATTGGTTGAATAGTGTTAAGGTTTAGCCATCAGTCGTTTCTTGTCAAACGAATTGACCAATTTACCATTCAACAAATTGACCAAAACTAGGAGAACACCAATGGGAAAGACATTTCAAAAACCCGAGGCCCTGGCCGATACGATTACCCACTATTGCCCGGGCTGTACCCATGGCGTGGCTCACCGTCTGTTGGCCGAGGTCGTCGATGAGCTCGGCATCCGCGGCAAAACGGTTGGTGTTGCGCCGGTGGGCTGTGCCGTTTTGATGTATAATTATTTTACCTTTGATTTTCAGGAGGCAGCCCATGGGCGCGCGCCGGCGATGGCCACCGGCATCAAGCGCGTTCGACCGGATCTGATGGTTTTTACCTATCAGGGTGACGGGGATTTGGCCAGCATCGGAATGAGCGAGATTGTGCACGCCGCCAACCGTGGAGAAAAGTTTACCGTGATCTTTATCAATAATGCGGTTTATGGCATGACCGGCGGACAGATGGCACCCACAACCATGCCAGAGCAGCGGACCACCACCTCGCCCTTTGGCCGTAAAACCCTGGATACCGGTATGCCCGTAAAAATGTCGGAACTGCTGGCCGCACTTGAGACGCCGGCCTATATTACCCGTCAGACACTGCTGAATCCTAAATATATCAATAGAGCCAAAAAAGCGATCAAGCAGGCCTTTACCTATCAATTGCAAAATACATGCTTCAGTTTTGTCGAACTGGTCAGCACCTGTCCGACAAACTGGGGGATGACCCCGCTGGAAGCCATCAAGTGGGCTGAAGAAAAAATGCTTCCGTATTATGCTTTAGGTGTATTCAAAACACCGGAGGAAAGCACAGAGGAGGGATAATGCAAAACGAAGTCCAATTTGCCGGATTCGGCGGCCAGGGAGTGATGCTAATGGGCCAGATTATGGCTGAGGCTGCGATGCAACAGGGCTATGAAGTGGTCTGGATTCCGTCTTACGGACCGGAAATGCGGGGAGGCACGGCCTATTGCACGGTGGTTATCAGTGACCGGCCAATCGGCTCTCCGATCATTCGAAATCCGAAGCATCTGGTGGCCATGAATCGGCCTTCTCTTGAAAAATTTGCGCCTTTTGTCAAACCCGGCGGCACGATTTTTATCAACAGCTCCATCATATCGATTGACGCGGGTCGGGATGATGTTGACATTATTAAAGTTCCGATTATCGAAATTGCCAAGGAATTGGGAAATGTCAAAACCGCAAATATCATCGCCCTGGCTGCATTCGTTAGACGCAGTCAGGTGGTCGACTTCGAACTGCTGCGCGAATCGGTGAAGGCCAAATTTGCGAAAAGAGAAAAGCTGATTCCCCTTAACATGAAAGCACTTGAGGCAGGCAAAAAAGCGGCCCTGGCAACTTAACATTTATCTAAAAGTTTTTTACCACGAAAGCGCGAAACAACAAAAACACGAAAACGGAAAAGGTTTCGTGTTTTTAGGATTTCGTGTTTTCGTGGTAATTTTTAATTTCAAAAACAACTCAATTGATGTTGCCAATACTTAATTTTATAAATGAAACTGAAAATCCCCGATTATATTTCAGCAATTACTCCCTATGTTCCGGGTAAGCCGATTGAAGAGGTTCAGCGGGAATACGGAATTGCGCATTCCATCAAACTGGCTTCCAATGAAAACCCTCTCGGCCCCTCGCCAATGGCTGTGGCGGCGATTCAGCAGATACTGGGCGACCTGCACCGATATCCGGATGCCAGCGGTTACGAGTTGACCCATTTGATTGCTGAAAAATATAATATTGAGCCCGGTAACATTATTCTGGGAAACGGTTCTGACAATATCATTGCGTTGCTTGCAGCCGTTTTGCTGAATCCGGCCGATGAGGTAATTTTACCGCAACCCTCCTTTCTTTTTTATGAAATTTCAATTCGTGGCGCCGGTGCCTTTCCGATCTGGGTTCCCTTAAAATCGTTTAAAACGGATCTTGCCGGTATGATCCGTAAAATCAATTCAAAGACCCGCATGATTTTTTTAAACGTTCCCCACAATCCCACCGGAACCATCATTGCCAAACCGGATTTTGAAAGTTTTATCGCTGAGATACCACCGCAAATTGTTGTCGTCCTTGATGAAGCCTATATTGAATTTGTTACCGATTCCAATTGTGTGAACAGCTTGGATTATTTGAAGACCGATAAAGCGGTTGTCGGCATGCGAACCTTTTCAAAGGCTTTCGGGTTGGCCGGGCTGCGTGTGGGTTACGGTTTGATGCCGGTGATTTTGGCTGAACTGCTTCACAGGGTGCGGCAGCCTTTTAATGTCAATACACTGGCGCAGGTGGCTGCGGCAGCTGCGCTGGGTGATACGGAATTTTTAAATACAACGCTTAACCTGGTTCACCATGAGCTTGAATTTATTTATGCTGCGCTGGATAAACTCGCTATGCCTTATATCCGATCCCATGCCAATTTTCTTATGATCGATATTGGCAAGGCGCAAACCGCCGATGAAGTCTCTGAGAAATTACTGAGACAGGGCGTTATTGTGAGATCCCTGACAGCTTACGGATACCCGCAATATATCCGGGTAAATGTTGGAAAGCATGAGGAAAATCTTCGGTTTTTAGACGCACTTGAGAAGGTCATATAAGGTTCAGGGTTCAGGGTTCAAAGGTTGTAAGTCTCTGGGCAGCATATCCGTCTGTGGCAGCTGTCTCATCAGTTTAATTGGTTTGATTTGTTCAATTGGTTCGGTTTATGCCAACCAATTCAACCAATGAAACTAATAAAACGAATCCAACATTACCTTGAAACCTGAACCGCTGAACCCAGAACCTTGAACCTGAGCGACGATGAAGAAATTATTGATAACCATCGACGGTCCGGCCGGTGCCGGTAAAACAACCGTCAGCCGAACGCTTGCCGAACGGCTGGGATACCGTTATGTTGATACCGGCGCGCTTTATCGCGGGGTTGCCTATGAAGTTATACAACAGGGGATTAATCCCGAAAACGAGAATGAACTGGCCGAACTTTGCCGCCGGCTTCAGCTTGGTTTCAGAACCGAGGCGAAAGGACTGCGCCTTTATTGCGGGGAAACGGATATTTCCGACCGTATCCGTTCGCCTGAAATTAGCATGCTGGCATCATCTGTCTCTGCCAGCGCGGTCGTGCGCGAGTATCTTCTGGATGTGCAAAGGGATATCGGCCTCCGGAAAGCGGCGGTTTTCGAGGGACGCGACATGGGAACCGTTGTTTTTCCGAGGGCGGACGTTAAATTTTTTCTGAATGCCGCTTTAGCCACCCGGGCGTTGCGACGATATCGGGAACTCGATTCCAAATCCGGTCAATCGCTGCATAAGGTCGAAGAAGACATGCAGCACAGAGATATTAGCGACAGCACCCGAAGCCTGGCGCCACTTAAACCGGCCGATGATGCAATTGTAATTGATTCCACCGACTTGTCAGTCCAGCAAGTGGTAGATCAAATGTTGCTGCACATTTCCGAAAAGGGCTATCAGATCGATTATAAGGGTAGCTATTCTTGACAAAGTTGATTATTTGTCTGGAATTAATAAAAATTCAAATAAAACATTGCATTTTTCTTTCATTCTGGTAGACATATAGGATTGTACAAACGCCCATGGCGTCGCAATAATATTGGCTAAGGGGGATTAATTATTCATGGTTGATGAAACGAACAAGGATGGAACCCAAAACAAAGCCCAGGTTGAGGGTTCCGATGGTGTTACTGAACAGTTGAATACCGAAAATGAGTCGCAAAAAAAGGAGCTGCAAGCAGATCAGTCATCGAAGGGTCCATCTCAAGGCAGGTCACAAGATCCGGGGGACAGCATGGAAAGCGTTATGGACCTTTACGAAGAAAGTTTCAAGCGCTTTGCTGAAGGGGAATTGGTCACCGGCAGGATTATTTCCATAGATAAAGATCATGTTCTGGTGGACATCGGCTACAAATCTGAAGGTCAGGTAAGAATTCAAGAGTTTATGGATCAAAAAGGCAATGTCGCAGCTGAAGTAGGAGATACCATTGAAGTCATGGTAGAGTGGTGGGACGATGAAGATGAACGCGTCCTGTTGTCCAAGGATAAAGCGGCCAACATAAAAGTCTGGGAAGCGGTTAAAAAATCTTATGATGAGGAAGGTACCGTAAAGGGTACGATTACCAATCGGGTTAAAGGCGGATTTTCAGTTGATATCGGCGTTCCGGGTTTTCTGCCCGGATCCCAGGCGGATCTGCGACCCATCCGGAATCTGGATGATATGGTCGGAAAAGAATTTGATTTTAAAATTCTAAAATATAATCGCAAGCGCAGCAATATTGTTCTTTCCCGAAGGGCCATATTGGAAAAAGAACTGGAGGAAAAGCGCTCTGCGACGCTGGCGACCATTCATGAGGGCAAGGTTGTCGAAGGTTCCGTAAAAAATATTACTGAGTATGGTGTTTTTGTGGACCTGGGGGGTGTTGATGGCCTGCTCCACATTACCGACATTTCCTGGGGACGGGTAAAGCATCCCTCGGAGCTTTTTTCGATCGGGGATCCCATCACAGTCAAGATTTTAAATCTGGATTTAGAAAACGAAAGAGTCTCATTGGGGATGAAACAGCTCAACGAGGATCCGTGGACTACGGCCTCTGAAAAATATCCAGTGGCTTCACGTGTGACGGGTAAGGTGGTCAGCCTGACCGATTACGGGGCTTTCATAGAGTTGGAAGAAGGCATTGAGGGCCTGATCCATGTGTCCGAGATGTCCTGGACTCGCAAAATCCGGCATCCATCCAAAGTCGTATCCGTTGGAGATGAGGTGGAAGCCGTTGTGCTGGATATTAAACCCGAAAGCCGCAGAATTTCCATGGGCATGAAGCAGGTCGTTCCGAATCCCTGGGATGTGATCAGTGAAAAATATCCGATCGGCACCACCATTGAAGGGAAAATTAAAAATATCACCGATTTCGGATTGTTTATCGGTATTGATGAAGGCATTGATGGGCTGGTTCATATCTCTGACATTTCCTGGACGCGAAGGATCAAACATCCTTCAGAGCTCTATAAAAAAGGAGATGTTGTTCAGGCCATCGTACTGGATATCGAAAAAGAAAACGAGCGGTTTTCTCTCGGGATCAAGCAGCTGCAGGACGATCCCTGGGCGTCGGTGGCTCAAAGATATGAAGTCGGCAAGGAAATTACCGGAACCGTTACCAATCTGACGGATTTTGGCATTTTCGTTGAGCTGGAAGAAGGCATCGAGGGGCTTGTTCACGTCTCTGAAATCAGTAAAGAGAAGATAAAAACACCGACGGAAAAATTTAAGATTGGCGATGTCATTTCGGCCCGGGTGATGAACATTAATACGGATGAAAGACGTATCGGCCTTTCCATCAAGCGACTTGAAATCGAAGACGAACAAAACCTGCTCAGCGAGTACGTCAACAATATGGGGCAGGCGACGTCTACCTTTGGAGAAATATTGCGCGAGAATCTTCAGGAAAAGCTCAACGAAGACTAAAACCCATCTCAAAAATGCATCTCACGCCCAAGGGCTGTGTTGCGATTCGGTTTAAAATGCTCACGTACGCCGTGTACGCTCCGCTTTTAAACCGAATCGACGCCTTGCCCTTGAACGCGAGCTACTATTTTTGAGATGGGTTTTTATTATTCAAAAATACTGACATCTCCCATGCCTCTGCGAATAACCTCCGGTCTGTCATTTATCAGGGAAATGACACTCGATGGTTTTCCCGACACAAACTCTCCATCAATCACCAAATCAAGGCGATTTTTAAATACGTCATGAATCAGTGAAGCATCATTGGGAATGCTGCCGTCCGGCAGGGTGGCACTGGTGGTAATAATGGGATTTCCCAGTCCCCTTACCAGTTCGATACATATTTTGTGATCCGGCACCCGAATTCCTGCGGTTTTACGTTTGGTCAACATCATCTTGGGTACCAGTTTGGAACCCTCAAGGATAAAGGTATAGGGGCCCGGTAATAGTCTTTTCATGGTTTTATAGGCATAATTGGATACCTTGGCGTAATGGCTGATGTTTTTGAGTCCGGAACAAATAAAACTGAACGGTTTGCTTTTATTGCGTTGTTTCAACTGATAGATGCGTTCAATCGCTTTTTTATTCAGAATGTCACAGCCAATGCCATAATGGGTGTCAGTCGGATAGACGACGATGCCGCCTTTTTTCAGAATATCGACCGCTATTTGAATGAGTCTATTTTGGGGGTTGATTGGATTTATCTTCAGCAGCATGCTTCCACTATTTCGTCTGAGACGCGTTTTTGAGATGGGTTCTATTATGTAATCAGGATCTATGTCAAGAAGGCAAATAAATGATTGCTAAAGACGATGGGTTTTGCTATTCGGATGCCCATTCTGGACTGCGTGAACCCAAAACAAAATATAACCACAAAGATCACGAAGAACACAAAGAAATGCTTTATAAAGTCCTTCTTGAACTTCGCGGCCTTCGTGGTATATATTATCCGATTTCGGATTGCTTCAAAAATCACGAATGGAAACCTGGTAATTTCCAAATACATTTAACGGAGGAAGTACATGCCCAAAATACCGCCCGAAGAGGCCTATTCCTTTGACGATGTCCTGCTTATTCCTAATTATTCTGATGTGTTGCCCAAGGATGCCAAAGTCAGCACCCGGCTGACCCAGAATATTTCGCTGAACATACCGATTGTCAGTGCCGCCATGGATACCGTAACGGAAGCGGACACTGCTATCAGCATCGCCCGGGAAGGCGGCATGGGGTTTATCCACCGCAATATGAGTATCGAAAGCCAGGCAACGGAAGTTGACAAAGTCAAAAAATCCGAAAGCGGGATGATCGTTGATCCGGTTACGATTCACCCCGAGCAGAAAGTGGCGGAAGTGCTGACCTTGATGGAGAAATACCGCATCTCAGGGGTACCGGTGACCAAGGGCGACCAGCTGGTGGGGATTGTCACCAACCGGGATTTGCGATTTGAAACCGATCTTGAAAAAAATGTTTCAGATGTGATGACCAAGAAAAATCTGGTAACGGTCACTGAAGGAATCACGCTGGAAGAATCAAAGCAACTGCTGCACCAGCATCGTATTGAAAAGCTGCTCGTGGTCGATAAAAATGGCCGATTGACCGGCCTGATTACGATTAAAGACATCGAAAAACTAAAAAAGTACCCCGATGCATGTAAGGACCGGTTGGGGCGGCTTCGTGTTGGTGCGGCGGTAGGCGTCGGCCCGGATATGCAGGAGCGCACCGAAGCCCTCTTAAAAGCGGGAGCTGACGTGATTCTTATTGATACCTCACACGGGCATACTGAAAATGTGATCAGCGCCGTTACAATGCTCAAAAGCAACTATAAAGACCTGGAGCTTATCGCCGGCAACGTGGGCACGGCCAAGGGTGCGGAAGATTTGATAAATGCTGGCGCCGATGGTGTTAAAATCGGTATCGGCCCGGGCTCCATCTGCACCACCCGTATCGTTGCGGGGATCGGCGTGCCTCAATTTACGGCTATTATGAATTGCCGGTCAATATCGGCTAAAACCGGCATTCCGATGATTGCAGACGGCGGCATCCGGTTCTCTGGCGATATTACCAAAGCGATCGCTGCCGGTGCGCATGTGGTGATGATCGGGGGCCTTTTTGCCGGCACAGAGGAGACCCCGGGAGAGCAGATTTTTTTTCAGGGTCGCAGTTATAAAGTATATCGCGGCATGGGGTCAATTGAGGCCATGAAAAAAGGAAGCAAAGACCGTTATTACCAGAGCGAAAAAGCCGATGAGGACAAACTGGTTCCGGAAGGTATTGTTGGCCGGGTACCATTCCGGGGGTCTCTTTCCGGAACACTTTTTCAAATGGTCGGCGGGCTAAAGGCCGGTATGGGGTACCTCGGCTGTCGCACCCTGGATGAGCTTCGCGAAAAGGCCCGTTTTGCGAAAGTCAGCGCCGCCGGCATGCGCGAGAGTCATGTCCATGATGTGATTATCACCAAGGAGGCGCCCAACTATTCTCTTGAGTAAAGCCGGTCTGAAAAATGCGAATATCGAGTACGAGGCTAGTAGGCAACGTTCTTTGGCTTTCGTCCTCGTTCTCGTCCTCGTTATCTACCGAGCTAGTTCGCCGGCGGAAATTTGTGGAAATTTGAACTTCGCAAAAATTTTTAATCTATGATATATAAAATAGAGCCTTGCCCATTTGCCCTCGTTGACGTTTGATTTTTTTCAGTTTGTGTTTTTCAATCCAAATTTAATCTTGAAACGAGTGATTCATGACCGAAACCATACCTGATTTCGTTCATTTGCATGTCCACACCCAGTATAGCCTATTAGACGGCGCCATCCGTATTGATGATCTTTTGCAGCGTGCGGCTGAGTTTGACATGCAGGCCGCCACCGTAACCGATCATGGAACGATGTTCGGTGCCGTTGAATTTTTTGAAAAGGCCAAGGCGGCAGGGATAAAGCCGATTATCGGCTGTGAGATCTATGTGGCGCCCAGGAGCCGTTTTGATAAAACCCCGCTGGACAACAAAGAGCTCTCGCACCTTATTTTGCTGGTTAAAAATGCGGAAGGTTACCGTAATCTGTGCAAGCTGGCCACGGCAGCACAGCTTGAGGGATTTTATTATAAGCCCCGTATTGACAAAGAAATCCTTAAGGAATACAGGCGGGGCCTGATCGGCTTGAGTGCCTGCCTGCACGGAGAGATACCGCGTCGCATTCAGCAGGGGCGTATCGAGCAAGCTGAAGAAGCGGCCAAGGGGTACTGTCAAATTTTTGGAGAAAACCATTTTTTTCTGGAAGTGCAAAACAACGGCATCGAAGAGCAGGAACGGGTCAATCAGGCTTTGCTGGACATCGGTCAACGGCTAGCAATTCCCCTGGTGGCGAGCAATGATTGCCATTACCTGGACAGAGAGCATGTCAGGGCCCATGATGTGCTGCTGTGCATTCAAACCGGCAAAACCATCCATGATGACCAGCGTCTTAAGTTTCGAACCGACCAGCTCTATTTTAAATCCAAAGCAGAAATGCATGCTGCTTTTAAAGATTATCCGGGAGCGCTCAGCAACACCGTCGATATTGCCGACCGCTGCAACATTGACTTTGATTTTAAAACATATCATTTTCCGCGCTTTGTCGATGAATCAAAACTGAGCAGTGATGAGTTGTTTGCGCACCGGGTCCGGCAGGGGTTTGAGCTGCGCATGCAGCGGATAAAAGGAAAAAATCCGCAAATTGACGAAAACCTTTATCACGACCGCCTCGAGTATGAAATCTCGGTGATACGGGATATGGGATTTTCAGGTTATTTTCTAATTGTGGCTGACTTTATTCATTACGCCAAAGAGAACAATGTGCCAGTGGGTCCCGGGCGGGGCTCGGCGGCCGGTAGCCTGGTGGCCTATAGCCTGGGAATTACTGATCTGGACCCCATCGCCCACGGTCTGATTTTTGAACGATTTCTAAATCCGGCGCGCAAAAGCATGCCCGATATCGATGTCGATTTTTGCATCGACGGTCGGGAGGATATTTACAGATATGTTGTCGACAAATACGGGGGCGGCGATTACGTTGCCCAGATCATCACCTTCGGGAAACTGAAAACCCGGGCGGTTATCCGGGATGTCGGGCGGGCTTTGGATATCCCGCTGGCCGAGGTGGATGCTATCGCCAAAATGGTGCCGGATGTACTCAACATCAGCCTTGACGAGGCACTGGAGCGCGAGCCCCGACTAGTCGAAATGGCCCGCCAAAAGCCTGAAATTGGTGAGCTCATCGAAATCTGTCGGGTACTGGAAGGTCTTCCACGGCACGCGTCGACCCATGCCGCCGGCGTGGTTATCGCCGATGAACCCCTGGTCAATTATATGCCGCTTTACAGAGGCAAAAAGGGCGAAGTGGTAACGCAGTATGATATGAAAGTCGTCGAAAAAATAGGGCTGGTAAAGTTTGATTTTCTGGGCCTGCGAAACCTGACGGTGATTGCCAATACGATTTCCCTTATTGCCAGCCAGGGGCATACGCCGCCGGATCTTGACAATATCGAATTGAGCGATGCTGATACCTATCGCCTCTTGTCTGCTGGTGACACCACCGGTGTTTTTCAACTTGAAAGCTCCGGCATGAAAGATTTACTGCTACGACTCAAACCGGAAACATTTGACGATGTGATTGCTCTGGTGGCCCTCTACCGGCCCGGGCCCATGGAGAGCGGTATGATTGCCGACTTTGTTGCGCGCAAGCACGGTCGGGAGAAGGTGGAGTATCTCTTACCGCAGCTGGAACCGATCTTAAAAGAAACTTACGGCGTAATCGTCTATCAGGAACAGGTGATGAAAATTGCCAACGACCTCGCCAATTACTCCATGGCGGAAGCCGATGATCTGCGCAAGGCCATGGGAAAGAAGATTCAGGCGATCATGGCCGAGCACCGGGAGCGCTTTGTGAGCGGTGCCGCCGAAAATGCGATTGCCCCTGAGAAGGCCGCACCCATATTCAGCCTGATGGAGAAATTCGGGGGATACGGATTCAATAAATCCCACAGCGCGGCCTATGCCCTGATTGCCTATCAAACGGCCTATCTCAAAGCCCATTATCCGGTCGAATTTATGGCTTCCTTGTTGACCAGCGAAATGCATTCCACCGACGGGGTGGTCAAGTACATTGCGGAGTGCCGCAGTCACGGCATTGACGTAATGCCGCCGGATATCAATTACAGCGATAAAGCATTTACCGTTTATCGCAATAAGATCCGCTTTGGTCTGGTGGCCGTGAAAAATGTGGGAGAAGCCGCAATTGAAGCCATCATTGATGCTCGCAAGGATGAAAAGTTCACATCTCTTTTTGCTTTTTGCGAGCGGGTCGATTTGAAAAAGGTAAATAAGCGCGTCATTGAGTCCTTAATAAAATGCGGTGCTTTTGATGGCACCGGCGCCAAAAGGTCCCAGATGATGGCGGCCCTGGAAGATGCACTGGATTACGGACAGCGCGTGCAAAAGGAACGGCTGGATCCGCAGATCGGTTTGTTTGATGGTACGGTCAACCCGCAGGTCATCAATGCGCCGGCGCTGCCTGACATCGAAGAGTGGTCGGAAAGACAGCGCCTGGCATTTGAAAAAGAATCCCTGGGTTTTTACGTCAGCGGGCATCCGCTTAAGCGCTATGAGGATTTAATCGATAAGTTTACCAATGCCAATGCGGTTTCTATCAAAGAAATGAACAACGGTGCCGCCGTTCGGATCGGGGGGCTGATTCGCAGCACCAAAATCATCAAAACCAAAAGGGGAGATTTGATGGCGTTTGCGACCATTGAAGGCCTTCACGGCGCGGTTGAGGCGACTGTGTTTTCGCGGGTTTATACCGGTGTTAGTGATCTGCTTTTTGAGGACAACCCTGTTTTCGTTCAGGGGCAGGTGCAAAAGGATGAGCAATCCGTAAAAATCCTGGCTGAAAAAGTGGTCGCTATGGACAAAGCCGAGGAAACCTGGACGGCCAGCATCCACTTTAATGTGGAGATATCAAGAACGGACCGCAATGCACTTGAAAAGCTTAATGGAATTTTAAAGAAACACCTCGGGACATGCCGCGCTTACCTGCATTTGTATAGCCCTGAAAAGACCGATTCCATTATCGCTCTGCCGGATTCAATGCGACTGAAAGCCGGGGGTGCCCTG
>JASFPY010000006.1:0-16302 GCA_050115755.1 Desulfobacteraceae bacterium
GGTGCGCAAAGGTGAAATTGGCCCCGAATTTGAAGTCAAAGACAGCGGCATCGGAATCAGTGAAGAAAATCTGCGTTTAATTTTTGAAAATTATTTTACATCCTATGATACCATGCAGTATTCTACCCGGCAGCCCTACGATTTTAAGGCGGGTGGCAAAGGTTTTGATTTGCTGCGCATTAAAATATTCTCAGAGCGGTATAACTTCAGAATTAAGATGACATCGCAACCCTGTCATTTAGTCGACGAGCAGGGCCTTGAATGCCCGGGCAATATTGTCGATTGCGTGCCGGATGGGGATGCGAAAGATTGCCGGAATAGCGGCGGAACCACGGTGACGGTTCAGTTTTACCCGGCCGAACGATTTACCAGAAGAACCTAAAATCATTCATTTAGTATAGGTCTGTACCATGAACGAACAAAACGAACACAAAGATGATATTCAGTCGGCTGGAGGAAAGGCCGAGCAATTTTTCAGGGAAATTGAAATCGAATTTCTGGTTCATGAACTCAAAGACCCCATCGCCATCATTGAAACCGGCCTGCGGACCCTGTTGGAGCGCCAGGACAAATTCGGCGTTTTATCTGCCCGACAGGAAAGCACCCTGAAGCGTACATTGCGAAATTCAAAAAAAGCCCGGGAGCTGCTTCATAACCTGCTGGAGATTGGACGCTCCGAGTCCGGATGTTTTATTGGTGAGCGCTTTCAACCGGCGGAATCGGCTTTTCAGGCTTTAAAAGATGCGCTCGAGACAAATGCATGGAATGTATTTGAGAAATTGGGTGCCTATGACGATCAAACAACAGCGCTCGAATATCTGGCGACCAGCGGCATTTTTTTTCAGGTGGCGCCAGCGGTGCACGGTCTGGAGATCTTTCAGGATGAGGTTAAATTTCGTCAGATTGTCGGAAATTTAATTAAAAACGCGCTTCATCACCGCAAAAAGCGGGTAGACATCCGGTTGGAGCTGGATGGGGAAGATCTGGTTATAGCGATCACCGATGATGGACCCGGCATCGAGCCTGAAAATCATGAAATGGTATTTAGGCGCTATGCCCAGGTGAAAGAGTGCTCTATTGTGCCGCGCAAAGGCCACGGCCTCGGCCTTGCAGGCGCCAACATTATTTCCCGCTGTCTGGGAGGCAGCCTCAAGCTGCGAAGCGAGAAGGGTAAAGGGGCTACCTTTCGATTAAAGATACCCATAAGACTGGCAGATGCTTGAGTTTCAAGCGGATTTAATACAGCACGTCAGCCACATCCTTGAGACCTAACTCTTTCAGTTTTTGTTTTTTGGGCTTGCCGGAGTGAAGGTCCCAACCCATTTCTCTGTACCAGTCTCTGACCAAAAGGTCTATATCACAGTGCCTTCCAGCAAGCGGCCCCTCTGCGGGAGGCGGCGTCCTGTAAACACGGTCGGGAACGTGAAATTCCAATGGGTTTAATCCTTCCCGGATGTTAAACGCCTGTTGAACATTCGCAATTCGCTCACCGATTAATATGAGTTCATCGAAATCGATATCCCAGCCGGTCACGCAACCGAGAAACTCGTGGGTCGCGTTTACCGGAATGGTGATATGGCCGAACAGGCAGTACCCGGCGCTTGTTGCTGCGTTTGTCAGGCTCATGATACGCTTTTGCTCGCCGCCTCTGTCTTCAAAGGAGTCTAAATCGTAAGGCGGCGCTTCAAGGTCCGGATGGCGAAATTCACCCTCGCCGGAAGCACGCGTATGACGTGCAGGCGCTGGAGCTGCTTTATAGGTCGCGCCTAAGCCCAGACGAATCTGGGCCCGGGGATCGTGCATCGGAAGCTCCTGGCCCTTGATATGGATGGCATATTTTTCTGCTGCATTTCCTATTCTTTCAGCAGCCAATTTGACCCCATCGGCTAATATGTCTCCAAAGCCTTGTCTTTTTGCCATCTTTTCAGCCATTGCCAGGATTGCGCTGTGATTCCCCCAGGTAAGTTCAATATCATCCGTATCTTTGTGACGGATAATCCCATTTTCAAAGCATTCGATCGCAAAGGCAATGGTGCAACCGGTTGATATGGTGTCCAGCCCCTGGCGATTACAAATGTCATTGGCTTGAATAATCGATTCAATGTTGCTGTTTAGGCACATGCTGCCAAATGCCCCCATTGTCTCATATTCTGGTTTGTGAACACCTGCAGCGTATTTGTATTCACCCAAACCCTGCTTCATGATTCCGCCGCAGTGCATCGGGCAATTCCAGCAGCCGTATCGTTTATCTTGCCTTTTGATGAGGTTTTCACCCGAAATTTTTTCCAGGTCGGGTATATCCAGGATACTACCGGCCCAATTCTTAATCGGAAGCCGTCCGTTCATGACCGAGCCGGGGATCATGGCGCCGGTTCCAATATCATGGAAGAATGAATACCAGGGGTTTTTTTTCATTGCGGGCAAATATTTTTTGCGCAGCTGATTCAGCGTTTCTTTTTCAGCAACGGGTACCTTTTTTTTCCCTCGAACAGCCAGGGCTTTAAGGCGCTTTGAACCCATGACGGCGCCGATTCCTGAACGGCCTGCAGCTCTGCCCTTATTGGTAATGACGGCTGATATTAAGGAGATTTTTTCTCCGGCAGGGCCGATACAGGCAACTCGCAGGTCTTTGCCATGCCTGCCTTTCAATAGATCTTCGGTGTCGTGGGTGTCCTTTCCCCAGATGAAGTTTGCGTCCTTGAGTTCAGCTTTGCCCTCGTCGATAAAAAGGTATACGGGCTTTTTTGAAGTGCCGGTGAAGAAGATTGCGTCGTACCCGGAAAACTTGAGGTGCGGACCGAAATCTCCCCCGGAATTTGCATCACCCCATGTATCTGTCAGAGGAGATTTGGCGACGACGGTAAACCTTCCGCAAAAAGGAACCGCCGTTCCGGTTACAGGACCTGTCAGAAAGCCAAGAATGTTCTCCGGCCCTAAAGGATCGACCCCCCTCAGCTGGCGTTTGAAAAGGATATGTGCCCCCATTCCAAAGCCTCCGAGAAACTGACGGCAGATTTCCTCCTCGAGGGCCTCTTCAATAATTTCAGATGTCGTCAGATTCACAAATAAAATTTTTCCCATGTATCCGCCGGTCATATTCACCTCCAGTTCAAAAGCGATTTGAAACGGGCTCCAGAGAAAGTCGATCCATTCATTTCAGCACTAGGTAAAATCTGTCAAGAAAAATCTCTTGCAAGATTTATTTGAACGAAACACGCTTCAGTGCTTTAAAGGAAAGGAATGGGTTTTCCCGTTCGGTAGGCCAGAGCGGAGCAGTTGGCAATCAAGTTGTCGTTTCCATCGGTTACTCTAATATCGTAGCTGGCAGTCTTTTTGGTTTGACTGACCCTTTTGGCCACCGATCGCAGGTGAACACCCGGTTCAGGACTGGAAACATACGTCACATTCACATTCAGCGCTACTGCAATGGTGCCGTCGGTTTGGCTGGCAGTCTCAAAAGCCTCGTCAATTAGCGCGAACAAGGCACCACCGTGGGCGCGTTCATAGATGTTGTTCATATGGGTGGGGTCATAAACCATTTCTACTGCTGAATAACCGAGCGCCAATTCCACCAGCCTGATCTTCATTGCATTTGCAAACGGCTCATTTTTTACTGCATTGAAAATTGCATTTTTTACCTTCTGATCCATCATTGTTCTCCATTCGCTCGATTCGGCAAATTTGTTATTATACGGGGCACTGCAAGCATTTTCGGTCATTTTGCATCTTCTTAATCCGGCACCGCATATACGATCTCCATCGGTAGTCCCATTTTATCCAGGGGTGGATTTAACAGAGTTCGGGATGCGATTCTCTAAAGCGGCGCCTTGCCTGTTTGGTATTACGCAAAAACCGGTCGACTTCAAGAATTTTAGCTGAATGTTTTTAAAAATTGCGATGTCCTGAATGCCCTGTCGATCAAGCGCCACCGCAAACCATCCTTTTTTACAGGCATCCACACCAACAAAATTCATAGCTACATGTTCCTAACAAACAGGGTATCACTTCAAGCACGTTGCCCTTTTATAATCGCTATGCCAGATTGCTTGCAAGCTTATTCTACTATGATTTTATTAAGATTCTGATTATTCACATCATATTGTCCATCTTAGGTCCAATATTCCAATACGCCAGCACTCCGATACAGCGATTTTTCTTGAATAAGCGATCCTGAAAACTTAAAATCAAGCTCATGGACGACGATCAATTTCGGCAGTTACTGGATTGGTTTAATTTTTCCTGGTCCGGATATCGCAAGGTCAGAAAAGGCGTTAAAAAGCGAATATCGCGGCATATGCAGGAATTAAAATGCCCCAATATCAATGCCTATCTCAATTTGTTGAATCAACGTGCCGAGCTGCGGCAAGAATGCGAAAAACGGATGACCGTTTCGATCAGCCGCTTTTTCCGGGACCGACAACTCTGGCATGAGCTGGAAAACGATATCCTGCCGCACATGATCCAAAGCGAAGAGAAACCTTTACGGGTCTGGTCGGCGGGTTGTGCTCGTGGAGAAGAGGTGTATAGCTTCAAGATCCTCTGGGACTGCCTGAACAAAAAATACGGGCCGCTGCCTGAAATTGAGATTGTGGCGACCGATATACATGCAGGCTATATCGAAAAGGCCAGAGTCGGTATATATTCCAAAAGCAGTTTAAAGGACGTTCAACCGCAAATACGAGAACAGTATTTTGATGTCAGAAAAAGCGGCAATCACTTCGCGATCAAGACCGCTTTTAAAAAAAATATTGATTGGAAGGTGCAGGATATTTTCAGCAATCCACCCGGATCTGCATTTGATATCATATTTTTAAGAAGCAATCTTTTAACGTACTACAACGCGCAATTAAAAATAAGGGGCCTGAAAAACGTTCTCAAGACCCTTGCACCTGGTGGATGGCTGATTGTGGGATCCCACGAAAAACTGCCCGCTGCAATTTCAAATATGCAGCGGCATAATTCTATGCCATGGGCTTACCGGCAAGCTGTCTAGAAATTGTTTCAAAACCCCATCTTCCCGCCTGATAAAGCGGGATTTTGCATCTATTTTTTTTCTTTATCTTTTTTCTTTCGCGGTCTTTTGACTCCGTAAGACTTGCGGAATAGCTTTCCCCGTTTCGTGCGTCTATCACCTTTGCCCATAAAACCCTTCTCCTCTTAAAATTTGAATTATCCGTTGGATGCTTATTATTTTCAGCTGTGGCCCTACATAGCGAATAATCATTTTTTTTTCAAGCTGCAGGATGCCTTGATTAACTCGGAATGATCCGTTATGCGGATCAGATTGCTTCGTCGCTAAACTCCTCGCAATGACAGTTTCTCGGAACAAATTTTTGACAATCGATATAAATCTCAAATCTCAATTTTTCGATGGTTATAACGTTCGATATTTTGTTTCAGATTGACGCTTTATCGTTTGGCAACCGGATTCAAAAAGCTGCATGGCACCACTGCGGCACACTTGCCGCAAACATCGGTGCTTTTGGGTAAATCGGAGAAATAATCCAGGATGTCGCGATTTTCGTTCAGCCGATTCCAGCACGTCCGCCTTTCAAACCCATTTTCATACAATGCGTCCACGGGGCAGGCTGCGATGCACTCTCCGCATTTCTTCCCGGCTTTTAGCAGGCAGGCCTCTTCTGTATCAATCAGCGGATGATCACCCAGATCAGCTTCCGTCACCAGGCTTCCCAGACGACCGGCACAGCCTGCCGGTGTAATCAGTAAACAATGGGTGCCGAAGCGCCCTAAATTCGCCAGATGAGCCAGATGCTTATGGGACCAGCGGGCCATTAATATGTCTTCATCGAAATTGTGAGTGGCCGGTGCTAAACCGGATTCAAAACCTTCGGCAGCGAGCAATTTTTTCAGCTCATGGCTTAAGCGGTCAATTAAATCGTTGGTTTGAACATAGGCCAGTCCCCAGTTCCGGCAGGGGCGGCCACCCTTTTTATTTTCCATTACAAGTTCGTGTTTAAACGGTACAAAGAAGACAATCAATGATTTTGCAGATGGCAGCAAATCATGAGGATGGAGATGCTCATTAAATGCCGCCTGTGGTAAAACATCAAAGCGCTCATCAATAGGTGCACTGACCAACAGGGGTGTTTTCCAGAACCCCTCTATTCCGATGCGACCCGGCTCGGCTAACACATATTCTTCCGCAAATTTACGTAAATCCTGGATGTTAATATTGCTCATCATTGACCGCCTTTTTTTGAAATTATTCATTACGGTATGGAAATCCGTTTTAGAAACGGATGGACAGACAAGTCAAGCCCCCATCCATCTTCTGCATTTCACTCACATCCAGCTCAATGACCGGCAGCCCCAGGCTTTCAAGTTTTGTTTTTGTACCCCGGAACCCTTCGGGCATCAGCAAGTGGTCGTTTATCAGGAGGGTGTTAGCGGAATATTCCGCTTCCTTTTCCACGACGATTTTATCGTATTCGTTTAGTGCTTCATGGTTTACAAAATCTTGCGTGACAACTATGCTGTTTTTGCCGACATAGTTAACGCTGGATTTGAAATGCAATCCGGCGCCGACCTGAAGTATTGCCCAGGTCTTTCCATATTTTTCCAGGATCCTGCCCAACTGATCGGCGCCGTGATGATTGGTGCGTTCTGAGATTCCAATAAAAAAATGGTTGCCGATCATCAGCACATCACCGCCGTCAACCGTGGCGGGTGGCTGAATATACTCGACCTGACGATATTGCAAAAGGAGTTCGCCAATCGATTTTTCTTCTCCCCGGCGTGAAGGCGCACCGGGATTGGTAATAATCGCCACCTCCGGAGTTACCACGGCAGTATCCTCCACAAAATGCGCATCGGGGTAATTCGGCAGCGGGTCGAGCTCAATGACATCGAGACCGATTGACTCGAGGGTGTCGATATAGCCAGCATGTTGCTTTAAAACCAGCTCATAATCCGGCGCCCCCAGATCTGATGTCGTGATTCCCCGGGCAAATGTTTTTGCCGGCTTTCTGGTAATGGCATACTTGAACATTGCCTGCATAAAATACCATCCGTTTGAATTTAACTGAAGCGAAACAACCGCAAGCCGTCACGAAAAAGAACAAATGAGAAGAAAAGCAAGAGAGCACCCAGTGTTCGCATGACCCAGATATAGACAGGGCCCTGCAAGAACCATCGCGATCGCTCAACCACTATCGCCAATACGACTTTTGAACCCACAAGGCAAAGCAAAAAGCTGCCTACAAACGCGACGGTTGACAGGAAATTTTGATGAATACTTTTAAAAATGATGGGTGCACCGACGGTCATATAAAAGATATAGGGGTGGGGATTTAAGGCATTGGTGATCACCCCTTTTCTTAAAGAGCTTGAGCTGATTGAAGATAAATTTAATTGCATTCCTCTTGTTTTCAGACTTTCGTAGCCCAAATAAAATATAAACAGGCCGCCAAGCATCGAGATACAGCCCAGTAGGGGCTTAAAACCGGACAGCCTGTTTAATATCAACAGTGCTATCAGTATGATGGGAATGTCGGTGATCAGAGGTGCGATGGAAACCTTTATGCCGGCCCGAATGTTGTGTCTCAGGGTTTCGGATATCACCAGAACCAAAAGCGGTCCGGGAGAAAATCCGGCCGCCAGGCCCAAAAGACTACCGGCACTTAAAAATTCGAACATTTTTTCGGCCATCGCTGGACGATTTGCAGGATTTCCCTGATATAGGCACATTCACATTTTGCCGGGCAGGGATCGAGTTGATCTTCATGCAGGCAATATTCCTCACATTCTTCTGTGCCCGTAAGTCGTTCTGAAAAAACCGGCCCATTGTAAAGGTCTACAAACTTGCCTGCGGGAATGCCTATCGTTGTTCCGCATTCCAGATGATTGAATAGGAAAAGCCCCAGGCTGAGATGGTCAAAATTGACCTGGTAACCAATCATTTTGGTTGAAGGATCTTCCAGAAAATCTTTGCGCGATTCCCATAGGTGGCCGCACAATGTACATTTTTTAAATTCATTCATCGTTTGCCGGTTTTTGAAACAGATTCTTTCCTAAATTGCATGTTCAATCAGTTTTTTATAACTTAAGACTTTCGCATAAGCGGAACCCAGAGCTGCCATAAAAGAGGCGTGCACATCCTGCGCTAAAATCTTTTTTTTCTCAAAATTGAGATCTCGCGTTGCACAGGCATCATGTGCGACCGTACACCTGAAACCGAAATCGGCTGCCGCCCGGGTGGTGGCATCGATGCACATGTGGCTCATGGCACCACAGATCACCAGGTTTTCGACGCCGGTGTTTTTGAGCGTATCTAAAAGCGGCGTTTCTCGAAAACTGTTCGGGTAGCGTTTCTGTATCACCGGATCATCCGGGCGGGGACGAACAACGGCGTGAATCTCGGCTCCTTGTGTATCCGGCAGAAAAAACGTAGCGCCTTCATCGCTTGAAATGTGCTGGATGTGAAACGTTGGCCACCGGTTGTCACGAAAAAAAGCCAGCAACTGACCTGCTTTTTCGCCGGCTGCTTCCATGCCGACCAGTTCCATGCGTCCGCCTGCAAAATAATCATTTTGAATGTCAACAAGTATTAATCCGGTATGCATCTTATTCCTTCCTTAAACGGCTTGATCAGAAAGATTTTTACTTGATTATCCATCTTTATCTGGTTGGCCGGTTACCGGTTTAGCGCGTTGGGCCCGTTTGAAAAGGAACCCTGTTTGATTGTATCTTATACCGGGAAACGGGCTAACGGGCAACGGGCCAACCCTGTAGGATTCGATTATTTGGAATCGGTTTCGTATGCGGTCCTTGGAGTTAGATCTATGTTTGAAATAGCTCCTATCCGTTTTCCATTGAATTAATGAACGCATCCGCCTCTTTAATGGATGTCTCCATTTCACTGATCAGTCTGGCGACATCGGTTTCAATCGTAGCCAGCTCGCTCTGTAAAGAGGCGATTGCCCGAGCATTTAAATTATGCTTGAGGTACAGCACCTGATCATGGAAAGCCGATAGGACCGGATCGATTTTTCTCTCGGCACGTTTCATGGCACCGATTAATTGGGCGTACTTAGTCTTGGTTTCCCGGAGTTTGCGGGCACTTGATTGTTTTAATTTGCTGCTGGTGTACTGGTTTAATTCCGCCTGCCATTCAGCAAACAGGTCTTCGGCCACATCCTCAACAGCTGCAATCCGATTGCGCACAGCAGCGGCTTTGGTGGCACTCTCTTCATATTCACCCTTTAGCTGGTCGTATTTTTCCTGCAGGTCGCCGCCCTGGAAACCCAGCACACTGCTGAATTTTTCAAGTGCCGATTCAAATTGGGCTTTGGCTTCTTCCTGGGCATCGCGGGCATCCTCAACGCGATCCACCATGATATCGCGCTTATGGTAGCCCATGGTCTCCATGGTTTTGTAATAAGTCGATTCGCAACCGAACATCAGCCAGATGACTGCAATGGCGATAATTCCCGTGGGTCTGTTTTTTAAAATGGATTTGTTCATAGGTGAATCTTATTTCAAGGATTAAGCCAGAGCCTCTTTTAAGGCGGCTCGGGACAACAAACGCGTGGAATCCAGCACGGGCAGGGGGCAGTCATCCGGATCAACCAGCAGCGGAATTTCCGTGCACCCCAGAACCGCCGCATCACACCCGCGGCTTTTTAATTTTTCAATAACATCATTGAAATAGTGACGTGATTTCTCGGTGAAAACACCATTTACAAGCTCCTTAAAGATGATTTCATCGATGCGTTCACGATCACCTTCTTCCGGTATCTGACTGGCGATATCAAATTTTTCCAGCGTGGTGGGATATACCGGGCCGGTCACGAGGTATTTCGTGCCTAAAAGCGCCAGTTGTTTGAAACCTTCCGCTATTGCCTTATGCGCCACCGCCTCTGCAATGTGGAGCCAGGGAATGGGCGACTTCTCTTTTACAAACTCAAAAGCTTCATGGATGGTATTGTCCGGGCAAATCGCAAATTCGGCTCCGATCTGAGCAACCTTTTGGGCTGAAGAAAGCATGAGCGCTGCAACTTTTTCCCAGTCTCCCGACCGGATGGAAACCATGTATTCTGCTAACGGATGCGTGTGCATGCTTACTTCAGGATGCATATGCTCACCCATTAAAGGCGGCGCTTCGCCGCATATGGTGCGATAGCACAGCGCAGCGCCCTCGGCACTGCAGCCCACAATTCCAATATGCTTTGGCATCATTTATTTCCTTTCCTTTATTTTCAGAGCTGATTATACAGTAAATAACACGATTGCAATAACAGATCATCGTCATACTCGCCGGTAACAGCCATTCTTTCATGTTGCGATTTTCCGTTTGATCTATTTGTCAGCTAAAAATAAAAAGTTATTAGAATGATTCAGACATATTTAGCAAGCTTTTTTAGAAAAATCAGCCCGAATAAGACATCAAGGATCTGAAGCGCAGTAATGGGATGTGTTCATTTTGACGAAAAATCAAAATTCCTTGACACAAGGGCGACAATTAAACTTAAAATGAGCGGTTAAAAATAGAAGTGAGAAAATATGGCCGAATTTAAACATTCCAATTTCGAAAGGGAAATACAAGCTTACGGTTTTGACGGCGTTGTCAAAAGCCATTGCCGAATGTGTCATGGCGGCTGCGGCGTTTTGGTCTATACCCAAAACGGCAAAATTGCCAAGATCGCCGGCGATCCGGATTGCCCCATTAACCACGGAACGCTTTGCAGCAAGGGGCTTGCATCCGCCCAGCTGGTATATCATCCGGACCGATTGACCCATCCGCTGCGAAGGGTAGGGCCCAAGGCTAGCGGTAAGTGGGAGCGAATTTCATGGGATGAGGCGCTGGATGAAATCGCCGCAAGGATCCTCGACTATAAGGCAGAATTCGGGTCTGAATCCATTGTAATGGGTTACGGGACCGGCAGGGAAAACGAAGCGGTCATTTATCGGTTTGCCAACTTACTGGGGAGCCCCAACGTTCTGACCGCCGGCCACTTTTGCTATGGACCGCGAATTGCCACCAGCATTATCACCTGTGGAACCAATCCCATCGTGGATTATGAAAACCACCCCCGCTGCATCATGGTCTGGGGCAACAATCTGGTCATCAGCAACCCGGATTGCTACAAGGGCGAACCTTTTTCGGCCAGTCTGGATAAAGGCGCAACGCTCATTGCGGTGGACCCGCGATTGACACGCATTGCGGCTCGCGCTGATGTCTGGCTGCAGCTCAGACCCGGAACGGATGCCGCCCTCGCACTGGGGATGCTTAACGTAATTGTCAATGAAGAGCTCTATGACAGGGAATTTGTTGAAGATTACGTGTACGGATGGGAACCGTTTGTCAAGCGGATCAACGAATACCCTCTGGAGAAGGTAGAAAATATCACCTGGGTTTCTAAAGAAAAAATCCGGAAGGCTGCCAGGCTTTTTGCCACCACCAAACCGGCGGCTGTTCAGTGGGGGGTGGCCATCGAACAGCAGATAAATTGTGCCGACAACGACCGCTTACTGCTGGCGCTCATGGGAATCACCGGAAACATTGATGTGCCGGGAGGCCAGGTCCTGTTTCAGACGCCCAGGATCCGGAATGTGGGCTATTTCGGTGCCCACCGGATGCTGCCGGACACGCAGCGTGCCAAACGGTTAGGCGGTGACCGCTTTCGCCTGGCCGGCAATTTTGCCATCATCAATCCGAAATGTGTCTGGGACGCTATCCTTGATGAAAAGCCCTATCCGGTGAAAATGCTTTTTTTTATCAGCTCAAATCCCGTCCTGACCCGAGCCAATGCTAAAGAGGTTTACCGGGCGCTTGAAAAAGTGGATTTCATGGCCGTTTCTGATTTTTTTATGACCCCGACGGCCGAACTGGCGGATATTGTGCTGCCGGCGGCCACCTGGCTTGAAATGGATTACATCGGAGATTACTGGAAACGCCATGGCTACATTTTACCCCGGCGTAAGGTCGTTCAGGTGAAGGAATGCCGATCCGATCATGAAATGCTCAATGACCTGGCGCATCGCGTGGGGCAGGGGGAACACTGGTGGGATAATTTCGAGCAGGCACTGGATTGGATATTAGAACCGCTGGGAATTTCATGGCGGGATTTCAGGCAGATGGATTACATTCGCGGCGAGGTAATCAATGAAAAGTATAAAGTAAAGGGTTTCAGCACACCGAGCAGAAAGTTTGAACTTTATTCCACCTTGCTTGAAAAATGGGGCTATGACCCCCTTCCGCAACACCGGGAACCACCGGAAAGCCCTTACAGCACCCCGCAGCGCTTAAAAAAATATCCCTATATCCTGATTACCGGGCGCAGGCAGCCCGGTTTTTTTCACACCGAAAACAGGCAGATCTCCTGGCTGCGCGAGCTTCACAGAGACCCAATCGTGGAAATCCATCCCCGGACCGCTGAAAAGGAAGATATCCATGAGGGAGATTGGGTGGTTATTGAATCTCCCCGGGGTAAGATCAGACAGCGAGCCAGATTATTTGAAGGTATGGACCCGCGAGTGGTTTCAGCTGAACATGCCTGGTGGTTTCCCGAGAAAAAGGATCCCGCTCACGGCTGGGATGAATCAAACATCAACATTTTGACCGACAACGCATACGAGACCTGCGATCCCGCTATGGGCGCCACCCATGTCCGGACACTCCTCTGCAGGATATATCCTGAAGATCAAGGCGGTGGCCCATGAAGGCCTATACGCTTGAAATTAATCACGAAGCCTGCTGGGGATGCAAGGCCTGTGAAGTTGCCTGCAAACAGGAAAACCGGGCACCTGACGGCGTCAAACTCATTGCTGTCTATGAAGACGGGCCCGGGATGATCGCCGGTAAGCTCGATTTTGTTTTTCGGGTCAATCTGTGCCGGCACTGCGATGAACCGCCCTGCGTCGACGCTTGTCCTGAAGAGGCAATCACCAGGCGATCCGATGGCATTGTGGTCATGGATTATGCGCTGTGTACCGGTTGTCAGTTATGTATAGCAGCGTGTCCTTACGATGCCATTGAATTTGATACTGACAAAGGCATCGCCCAGAAGTGCAATCTCTGTCATCACCGGATTGAAAGTGGGCTCATCCCCGCCTGTGCGGATAATATCTGTCCTGCGCATGGCATATGTTTTTCAATCAGCGATGCCCCCGTGTCTTGATTTTATTTTTGCAACAGGATAGTAGGAAGAGCAATAGCGTTCAAAAGGACGCAGACAATCATGGAAGGAGCGGCTTTCTGCGATTTCCGGTACACGTTTGAAAAAGGAAACTGAAATGATCAAATTTATGGCAAAATTTGTTGTTTTGACCCTGCTGCTGATAGGATGTGCCGGTCTTGATATCGGAAAAGAAAATTTGAAGAAGTTTGAAGAGACCTCCAGGGCTTATATTATGGCACTTCGCTGGGGAGAATTTGAGACGGCCTATGGTTTTAAAAGACCGCCGAGTATTGATGATGAGGTGCCGGATTTTCAGGACCTCAGGGATGTCAGGGTAACATCTCACAGAGTGAAACAAACGATTATTTCTGAAGACGAAATGATCGTGATGCAAATTGTTGATTTCCAGTACTACCGGATGCGAAATGTAACCGTAAAAACCGTTACCGATCGCCAAAAATGGGAATATGACGAAGAAAAGAAAAGATGGTATCTTATCAGTGATTTACCTAACTTTGAGTAGAAGTGGTTTTAAAACCCCATCTAAGGCCCAATGGCTGCGTTGTCCCGCGCATAGAAATGCTCACGTACTACGGTGTACGCTCCGCTTCCAATGCGCGGGACGCCTTGCCCTTGAACCTGATCTGAGGCTTTAAAACCACTTCTAAGGGGAAATAGAGCGAAATGACTGATTTCCTGAGTGCGCTGGTGCTGATTGGATTAATTGGCCAGACGACGGTCGGTTTGAGCTATTTGATTTCATCAATATGGGAACGGGAAAAACGCGCATCTTTTTTTGCGGGCCTGCAATTTTTGGCAATGGTCGGCGCCCTGGTTTTGTTTGTTTACGGGTGGGCAAACGGTTTTCTGGCAACAGGTTCTGGCTTTGGCATCGTAATTTGCCTGCTGGCCGGCGGGATTGCCGCTGCTGTCCTGTTTATCCGCAAAACACCCGCCAATCAAAAAGCGCTGGAAGGCACAAGGGGGTTGATTGCCGGCGATGTAAAACCCATTGACGAGCGCGACATCGTGTTTGCCAGAAATCGATCCATTCGGCCGGGATCTGAACAGTACAAAGCCTATTACCAGATGCGCCCGGAGTATGAGGAATTTGACGCCGCCCGTAGAGAAAAAGGTGGGCCGTTGGGACACCCTGGCAAGATCGACAGACCCAACGAAAGGCCCAATGTGGCGGCAACCTTTTCTTCATTGGGCATCGCCATGCATCTGTCAGCTCCGGAAGCCTTTCATCCCGCCGCCCACCCCGCATGTAAAGGCCAGCAAGTCGGGATAAGCCCGCAGGAAGCCAGCCAGCGGGTAAAGGGATATACTTTGAATATCGGTGCCAAGCTGGTGGGGATCACTGAAATCAATCCACTGTGGATATATTCACAACGGGGAGAGATTTTTCATGAAAACTGGGAGGATTGGGGCCGGGCGATTGAAGTTCACCATAAATATGCGGTGGTCTTTGCCACCGAGATGGCATTTGAACTGGTCGGGACTGCACCGCACACCCCCACAACCATTGCCAGTATGAGCAATTATGCTGAAGGTGCATTTATCGCTACCCAGCTGGCAGCCTATATTGCCAACATGGGCTATTCGGCCAGGGCCAATCACCTGCGGCATTACGATACCCTCCTCGTTCCGTTGGCAGTGGATGCCGGTCTGGGCGAAGTCGGCCGTTTGGGGTATTTGATGACCAAAGATTATGGACCCAGAGTAAGGTTGGGTGCCGTTACCACCGATCTTCCTCTGGTGGCGGATTGTCCTGTTGATATCGGTGTCGAACACTTTTGTAAAATATGTAAAAAGTGCGCCAGTTGCTGCCCTTCAGGCTCGATCCCTCTGGATGACCCAAAAGAAGTCAACGGCACCTTGCGGTGGAAGCTGAATGCCGAAACCTGTTTTGACTACTGGGGCAAAGTCGGCACCGATTGCAACATCTGTATGCGTGTGTGCCCCTGGAGCCATTCCAGCAGCTTTCCCCATAAAGTCATCCGGGCCCTAATTACCCGCAACCGTCTTTCAAGAAAATTCTTTCACCTAACGGACGATATATTTTACGGACGCAAGCCCAAATCGAAAGGGGGCCCTGATTGGGCACAATATGAATAAAAGTGGTTTCAAAACCCCATCTAAGGCCCAATGGCTGTGTTGTCCCGCGCATCGAAATGCTCACGTACTACGTGTACGCTCCGCTTCCAATACGCGGGACGCTTTGCCCTTGAACCTGATCTGAGATTTTGAAACCACTTTAAAAAAGATGAAAAAGAGAATTGCTTATGTTTGAAAAACAAAAATATTGGAATCCGATTCTGGAAACCACGCCGGCGGAACAAATCAAACAGCTGCAACTGAGCAAATTTAAAAAAATCTTTAAATGGACCTACCAGCGTTCCAAATTCCACCGGCGCCTTTATGATGAGGCCGGCATAAAGCCGGAAGACGTGCAATCGTTTGAGGACATTAAACGTGTTCCTCAAGTGGAAAAGTCCATGATGCGGGACATTCAGCGCAAAGAACCGTTTCCATACGGCGAGGCGCTCTGTGTGCCTTTAGATGAGGTCACCATATTCCGCCAGACCAGCGGTACCACCGGCCAGCCCGTTTACCAGCCCGACACCTGGCAGGATTGGGAATGGTGGATGGAATGCTGGTCATATATTCTCTGGGCCCAGGGATACCGGCCGCAGGATCGGGTGTTTATTCCGTTCGGCTATAATATATTTGTGGCCTTCTGGGCCGGGCATTATGCTGCTGAAAAAATCGGCTGTGAGGTGATTCCGGGAGGGGTTTTGGATACCAAGGCACGAATTTTAAAAATCCAGGAACTGCAGGCAACCGCCATGATGGGAACCCCCACCTATATTCTCGGAATGGCCGAAACCGCCCGCTTAAAAATGAATCTCGACCCCGCAAAATTGCCGATCAACAAAATTACCTGTGCCGGCGAGTGCGGCGCCAGCATTCCCAGCACCAAAAAGCGGCTGGAAGAGGCCTGGGGAGCCAAAGTTTACGATCACGCCGGCGCAACCGAAATCGGGGCCTGGTCATTTGAGTGCGCGGATCAGCCCGGCGGCATGCACGTCAATGAAGCTTTGTTTTTGGTTGAAATCGAAGATATTGATACCGGTGAGATCATCGATGAGCCGGGACG
>JASFPY010000007.1:0-16011 GCA_050115755.1 Desulfobacteraceae bacterium
CAACCTGGTGCCACGGGATGTGGCTTCGCGTGCGGCCAAGGCCCAGTGTGATGAAGGAAGAGGAGTGGGGCTGACGCGCTGTGCGGTATATCTGGATTTTACCGATGCCATCAAACGCGAGGGCAAAAATGTCATCGCTAAAAAATACGGCAATCTATTTGATATGTATCAACGCATTACCGATGATTCTCCCTATGAAAAACCCATGATGATTTACCCCGCATCACATTACACCATGGGCGGTTTATGGGTCGACTACAATTTGATGAGCACAATTCCTGGGCTATTTGTCCTGGGAGAAGCCAATTTTTCAGATCATGGCGCCAACCGCCTGGGGGCCAGCGCTTTGATGCAGGGACTGGCTGACGGATATTTTATCATTCCCTATACCATAGGCGGATATTTTTCCGGAACGGAGCTCGCACCGCTCAGCGCGGAAGATTCGGCTTTTAAAGACGCCTCCCAATCGGCAACTGAAGACATTGCCAAACTGATTTCGATTAAAGGCAGACGCACCGTTGACAGCTTCGCCCGGGAGCTGGGTCAAATCATGTGGAATTATTGCGGCATGTCCCGCAATGAGGCTGGGCTGAACAAAGCGCTGGACCTCATTCAAGATCTGCGGGCTGAATTCTGGGAAAACCTATTGGTGCCCGGCACCGACAAGGATTATAACAAGAGTCTGGAAAAGGCCGGCCGCCAGGCTGACAGCCTTGAATTTGCCGAACTCATGATTCTGGATGCCTTGGATCGCGCCGAGTCGTGCGGCGGCCATTTTCGGGAGGAATCTCAAACTGATGATGGTGAAGCCCGGCGCGATGATGAAAATTTTACGCATGTATCGGTCTGGGAATATGCGGGTTACGGCAAGCGGCCGAAATTTCATAAAGAACCATTGGTGTTTGAAAATGTGCAGTTGTCGCAAAGGAGTTACAAGTGAAAAAACTGGCGGAGACAATTAATGTAACCCTGAAAATCTGGCGCCAGCCGGGGCCTGAGGCAAAGGGTCATTTTGAAACCATTGCCGCTGAAAATATATCGGTTCATATGTCCTTTATCGAAATGCTGGATACGCTCAACGAGCAACTGACCCTTGACGGCAAAGACCCGATTGCTTTTGACAATGACTGCCGCGAGGGAATCTGCGGCACCTGCGGCGCGGTGGTCGACGGACGGGCCCATGGACCGCAAAAAGCGACCACCCTGTGTCAGGTTCACATGCGGCAATTTTCAGACGGCGACACGATTGTGGTGGAGCCTTTCCGTGCCCGGGCCTTCAAGGTAATCAAGGACCTGGTGGTCGACCGCAGTCCGTTTGATAAAATCATTCAGGCCGGTGGATACATATCTGTCAATACCGGCGGCGCGCCGGATGGAAATGCGATTCCCATCTCCCAGGAAATTGCCGAAAAATCTATGGATGCAGCAGCCTGTATCGGCTGCGGCGCATGTGTTGCCGCATGCCCCAGTGCTTCGGCGATGCTTTTTGTCAGCGGTAAAATTTCCCAGCTGGCCGTGTTGCCCCAGGGCAAACCGGAAGCCACCAGACGTGCGCTCAACATGGTCAAAACAATGGACAAATGCGGTTTCGGGAACTGCAGCAACCATCGCGAATGCGAGAACGTGTGCCCCAAAGAGCTCTCTATCGTCAATATTGCAAGGCTAAACCGCGAATTCTTCAAAGCCGGCTTTCTCTCGGATGAAGTCTAGCCGACGATTTTCTCTAATATCCCAACCCAATTTCAATGTGAGCCCAAATTCGGCGTAACCAGAGAAACAACTCATGATGGAACAACTGAAAACATTATTTGCCAGACTTGAAACCATGCTCGGACTTCAGGGCCCCTATTTAAAGCTGGCCTTCGAGGTTATCCTGGCGCTGATCATTTTCTTTGTTGCGTGGCTCATTCTGCGACAGGTTTTGTCACTTATTGAAAAGCGAATGAAGAAAACCAACCTGATTGAAATCCAGATCCCGCTCTTAAAAATTATTCGAAAAATGCTGTTTTATGCCCTGGTGCTGCTGGCGGGCACCTATTTTATTAGATTATTTAATATTCCATTGCTGGGAAAAATCTTTCACGCTCTGATCATCATCGTTTTCGCCGGGCCGATCAGGCGTTTCCTTATTGTCATCATTCGATATCTGCAGTCGCGGGTTGCCCATAAAACCGAAAGTAAGATCGATGATATCATTTTTGATCTTTTCATCCGGTTTTCGAACTTTATCATATATACCGTGGTAATCATCATCGCCCTTGATCTTCTGGGAATCAACGTCGTCCCGTTTATTGCCGGAGCCGGGGTGGCTGGGGTGGCCATCGGTTTTGCCGCCAAAGACACACTGTCAAACCTGATTGCCGGGATTCTGCTGATCATTGATCGGCCCTTTGAGGTGGGGGATCGAATTGAGGTCTGGAGTGCGCCGGCCGGCAGCGCCACCTGGGGAGATGTCATCGACATCGGACTGCGGGCCACCAAAATTAAAACCACTGACAATATTGTGATTATCATTCCCAATAACGAGATTATGCTGCGGGACATCATTAATTACACCATCATTTCCGAAAACATCCGGGTCCGGATCAATATCGGAATTGCATACGATGCGGATTTAAAAAAAGCCAAAAATGTTATCCTAAAGGTGGCGGAGGCGACCGAAGGAGTGGCAGATGATCCGCCACCAAAGGTGGTGGTGAGAAATTTCGGGGAGTCCGCAGTGGACCTTCAACTGCGGGTATGGATCCATGATGCACGCCGGCGAATGGATACAATTTCTGGTATCACCGATAGGGTCAAAGAGGCATTTGATGAAGCGGGCATTGAAATCCCCTATCCCAAACGTGATATCTATGTCCATGAGTTAAAAAGTTAAAATAATTGCAATTCTTTACCATATTCAGTTTGCAGCGGTGATCGGGCTTCAGTTTTTTTGGAAATTCCAGGAAACTATGATATAATTTTATTTTAGTGGCGTTATATTTCTGCAATCTTCGTTTTTACCGTGGGGGGTGACGACTAGGGAGTCGCCTTTTTTATTGGATAAAACCAAAATGAAATCGGAAAAAGTGTTTTGAATGCCTTAACTATTATAGGGTTTAGCTTGGTGTGTGTTGGCCTTATTGTTTTATTATGGTCATCCACAAATTGCATAACCGATCAAGACGAGCAAAATAAGGGTTTTCTCAACAGCCAGAAGTGAAGCCGCCCCGCGGCAAACCGCGGGGCATCCGAATAAGGATGGCGGAACTCACCGTAGCCTTTAGCCCTCCTTCGCTAAAGCTTCGGAGGGCTCTCCTCGCCATTCATCCCCACGGCAAGCTGTTGGGCATTCTGGCGAAGGAGAGTAAAATGGACAAAAAAGATGCCCCGGCCATTTGAACGACCGGGGCTTTTGGATAGCATAACTGTTGAGAAGCATTTGAAACGATCAATTTGGATTTTACCCGGGTGCCAAAATACGTTCAACTTTTTTGACAAACTCCGGAAGATTGAAGGGTTTAAAAATAACATTCGTAAAACCCAGCCTGGCCATTTCATCGAGTTTGCCATGATCCGCATAACCCGTTGAAATGATGACTTTCATATCGGACAGCTCGGGTTCATTTTTGATAATGCGGCAAACTTCCAGTCCATCCATTTCAGGCATAAAGAGGTCAAGAATAAGTAAGTCCGGCCGATATGTCCCCAGTTTTATGGACGCTTCGATGCCGTTGCAGGCCTCTTCAATCAAATATGACTTTTGCTGATCCGCTGTAAGGGCCTCAATGAGCATCTCCCGGATGGTTCGATCATCATCGACAATCAGGATTTTGGCCACTTCGCGTTTCGTCAGGGTCGGCATCGAAATCGTAAAAGTGGTTCCTTTCCCCTTGCGGGTTTCAAAAAGAATATCTCCACCATGGGCTTGCACAAGCCCGTATGTGACGGACAACCCCAGGCCGGTGCCGCCTTCTTTCTGCTTATCGGTGACAAACGGTAAAAATAATTTATCTGCAACAGCCGCCGAAATACCCCGGCCGTTATCGCTGATGGCAACCAGAATAAGGCTGTTTCGCTTGTGAAAAACGGAACGAATTCGGATCAAGCCCCTGTTGTGATCGATCGCTTGAATGGCATTGATAACAATATTTAAAATGATCTGCTCTATACTCTGAAGGTTACCCTGGATTAACGGCAAGTCATCACTGAGTTCAAGTTCAATTTGCACCCCTGATTTTCTCAGTGTCGTTTGCGCCAGCCTCAAGGCATTTTTTATGGCGATATTCATTTGGATCGCTGATTTTTCGGCAACATTTGATTGCTTGGAAAAATTTTTCAGATCCGAAACGATTTTAGCCACGCGATTCGCCGCCAAATCCATGTCCGCAACCAGCTGGGGCAAATTATCTTCTAAAAACCCATAGGTAAAACCACCAAATTTTTGATCGGGAAATTTCCTTTTTTGCTTTATCAACACCGGTAGAAAATCGGACCAAATTTTCTGAAGCAACGGCAGGTTGTACATAATCAGGTTAATGGGGTTGTTAATTTCATGGGCCACGCCGGCCACCAGAGTTCCCAGCGCCTCCATTTTTTGAGCCTGTTGCAGTTGCTGCTCGCTCCTCTTCAAAGCCTCTTCCACTATCCGATGCCGGGATTTTAACCGGCCCGCCTCTTCCCGCAATTCCAAGAGCTCCCGGATAAGGTATTGCCTGGTTTTTTCCTGATCTCTCATGATTCGTTTTTGGGGTACGTCCGATAGTGATTAACCACGAAGAATACGAAGATCACAAAGGCTGAGGGGATTCCTTAATAAGCTGGCGGACGCACTTCTTTATCTGATAGTCGCTAAAGCCGGTCCGCATGCCGGGGCATGAAGCCGCCATGGTCTGCCAGTTCGTTGCATCCGCGAGAATGCTTTCAATAAAGGGCCATTGACGACACATATGCGGCTTAACCGGATGAATCGTGCACTGCTCATCCCAGAATATACAGTACCCGTTTTCAGCCTGGGCGATCATCGGCTTTCCCCCGGACATCTGACAGTAGCACCGCATAAATCGTTTGCGATCCAGGCCCAGGTAGCGACAGATATTGTCAATCTCAGACTCGGTGATATAGGTACCGCCATAGCCTTTGCAGCATTGCCCGCAATTCTGGCAGACAAACAAATCTTTTGGTGTAACCCCATCAGAGGCCATGGCGCGTCTCCATGGCCTTTTTCAGTGTAACTTGATCGACATATTTTAGATCGCCTCCAATCGGTACACCGGAGGCGATACGCGTCAGCTTGATCGGATACTTTGCCAGACGCTCTGCAATATAAGAAGCGGTCGCTTCACCTTCCACTGTCGTGCTGGTGGCCAGCACCACTTCTTTTATCTGGCCGTGTTCAACCTTTGCGATCAATTCACCCATACGAATATCTTCAGGGCCGATCCCGTTCATGGGAGAAAGTACACCGGACAGTATGTGATACCGTCCGGTGAAGGCGCCTGATTTTTCCATCGCCACCATGTCAGCCGGCTGTTCAACAACGCATAAAAGGGAAGCATCCCGGGTAGGATCCTCACAGATTTTGCAGACTTCATCATCACTGAGCCCATAGCACATTTTACATAAACGTACCTTCTCTTTAGCTTCCATGATGGCGCTCGATAATTGCTCGGCTTCTTTGCGGGGTGAGCGCAGGATGTGCATGGCCAGTCGTTCTGCCGTCTTTTCTCCGACTCCGGGCAGTTTGGCAATTCTTTTGATTAAATTGATGATCGATGGGGGGTAATGGCTCATCGGAACTATAGTTTTGTTGGTTTAATTTGTTTCATTTGGTTTAATTGGTTAAAAAAACATGCGGTCGCGATTGATTGATGGCCACTGTCAACAGTATCATGGCAATTGGCGAAAACCAATTTAACCAATACAACCAATCGAACCAGTCAAACTTTTTTTACATTATCCCCGGAATATTCAGGCCGCCGGTTAATTTGCTCATTTCAGCGGTAAGCATTTCCTGGGATTTTGTCAGTGCATCATTTACGGCGGCCATTATTAAATCCTGCAGCATATCCACATCTTCAGGGTCGACCACCTCTTGTTCAATCTGGATCGAGACGATTTGCTGCTTGCCATTGGCAACGACTTTCACCATACCGCCACCTGCCGTGGTTTCAACTGTTTTTTCGGCCATCTCCTCCTGCAGTTTTAACATCTGCGATTGGAGCTTCTGGGCCTGTTTCATCATATTGCCCATTCCTTTCATGCAATTACCTCCTTACTTACTCTCTTGACTTCTAACGTATTTTAACATCAATCAATTTACCGCTAAAAATTTCTATGGCATCCGCCACCAATGGATGGCCTAACGCTTTTTGCTTTAGAAGCTGGTTATTTTGGGATTTTTTTTTTGGACGCCGATCGTCCGGCTCAGATGAGGATGTCAGCATAATGTCTTTTTCTTCTCCAAAATATGACTTGCTAATCGTCTTTAGAAAAGCCATATTTTTTTCACGCCGAAGCATATTCAACGTAAATCCATTGTCTCGCACCTCGATTTCGATATGATCATTCGATATCTGCTTCAGGCGGCATTTGGACAGGCTGGCTCCCAGTGATGGATTTTTCCGGGAAATTATTTCATAAAGCCGGCTCCATGTGGCAGCCAGATCTTCCAACGGGCCATCGGCTTCGGCCGCCTGTTTCGCTTTGGGGTCTAAATGTTCATCTTCCCTTTGGTGCCCAGGCGCAAACGGCGGTGGCCCCACATCCGGTTTCTGCCCCCCAAGTCCGCCTCCCGGAGTGTTTTGAATTTCCTCTCTTAATAAATCCAGTTTATCAATGAGCACATCGATCGGCAACGCCGGTTTCATCTGATCCAGCCGAATAAAAGCCATTTCGAGTGCGAGTCTGGGGTCTGACGACATCCGGACAGACGCCTCCTCCCGGAAGAGTTGATCAAAAATCTGGTTTAAAACGGCAAAGGGTACCTCCCGGATTTGTTCAGCCATCTGAGCAAGTTCATTATCCGGAAGATCGATCAGTTTATCCACATTATGTCCCATTTTAACAATCAACAGATTCCGCAAATGCTCAAGCAAATTTGCAAAAAGCTTTCTCAAATCATACCCGCGATGATAACAATCATCCAGCGCATCCAGTATGGCCGCAATATCTGCCCTCAGGATGGTGCTGCAAAGATCGGACACATATTTTCGGTCAATGACCCCCAAAATTTCCAGGACCTGATCATGGCTCACCGAACCTTTAAAGCACGACAGAACCTGGTCGAGCAAGCTCAACGCATCCCGCATGCTTCCAGTGGCTTCTCGTCCAATCAGGACCAGACTTTCCTGCGATATCTTGAAATCCTCTTCCTGACAGATATAAGCCATGTGCTCGATCATCGATTTCAGGCTCAGGCGCCGGAAATCGTGTCGCTGGCAACGGGATAGAATCGTTATCGGAATCTTTTGCGGTTCGGTGGTTGCAAAAATAAACATGACATGGGGCGGCGGTTCCTCGAGTGTCTTTAGCAGGGCATTGAAAGCTTGCATGCTGAGCATGTGGACTTCATCGATAATATAGATCTTGTACATGCTGTGGGCGGGCATATACTTTATATGGTCACGCAACTCTCTAACCTGATCAACGCTGTTGTTTGAAGCACCATCGATTTCAAATACATCGACAGCATTACCGGAAGTGATTTCCCGGCACGACCGGCATTCGTTGCAGGGGGTGGGGCTGGGACCAGTTCGGCAATTCATGGCTTTAGCCAGTATCCGGGCGACCGTGGTCTTTCCTGTTCCTCGCGGTCCGGCAAAAAGTACTGCATGGGCAACACGATTGGCGGATATCGCGTTGGACAAGGTGCGGGTGACATGATCCTGCTCAATCACCCGCTCAAAAGTCTGTGGACGGTATTTGCGTGCAAGCACGAGATAGGACATAGCACAGTGCCTTGAATATGGTTTCAGGTTTCAGTGTTCAGGTGTCAGGCAATTTGTTCATAGCTCATAGCTTGGAGGCTGGGAAGCCAGGAGGCCGGAAGCGATGAAGCCTCTGAGCCATCAGGCATCCAAGCTCTCCAGCCTTCCAGTTATTTTCCTGACACCTGACACCTGACACCTTGAATTGGAATGGCGGAGAGAGAGGGATTCGAACCCTCGGTGCCGCTTTTGGCAGCACACACGATTTCCAGTCGTGCTCCTTCAGCCAGCTCGGACATCTCTCCGCTTTTTTGGTTGATTGGTTGAATCGTTAAATTGTTGACTGGTAGAATGGCCAATAATAATGCTTTTTTCACCATTTAACGATTCAACCATTATACCAATATACCAATCAACTAAAGATGGCGGAAGGGGTGAGATTCGGACTCACGGAGAGCCTAAAGACCCTCAACGGCTTTCGAGGCCGCCGCCTTCAACCGCTCGGCCACCCTTCCGGCAAGCTGATTCTAAGTAGTGTCAAAATCCCATCTCCCCGCTGGGTATAGCGGAAATTCGCATCTAATTTAAAGATTGTTTAAGGGCTCAAAGGTTCCAATGGTCCGCCAATATTTGTGGCGGATTGTCCCGCCTTGCTGAGCACCTTAATTTCAAAAGCTGTGGAGCGAAATCCCGCTTGCAAGCGGGGTCCTTGAACCTGATCTGGGGTTTTCAAGCCACTTATAGTCAGGTAATGAGGCAATGGGTAGTACTCAATAACCTCTTTAAATCACACTGTCAAGGTGTGAACATCCCCTGAACTTCTTTGGAATATTGCCCGTTCGCATCATAAATGATCAACGGAGGTCCGAGCCGGGTGCCGGGCCGCGCACCCTTTACCCCGTCAACTAAAATCAGCTTGGCCTCCGTGTCCAGCTGCGAATGAATTAAACGCATAAATTTAGGTTCAATACCCTCCAGCTGCATCTGGTAAAGTAATTCGACGATACGCTCCGCCGTGTAAACCGTAACAAACCGCCCGGCGGTCCGCAGCATTCGTCGAACGGTCTGCAGCATTTCGGCCAAACTCACTTTTAATTCATGCCGGGCGATTGCCCGCTGCGCATCCGGGTTTATCCGTCCGGAATCAGGTTTGCGGTACGGCGGATTGCAAACAACCAGGTCCACCGGCCCGCCGATCATGTCCGGTTTCAGGTGCCGCATATCCTGTTGAAGCACCGTAATTTTTTTCTGCATGCGGTTGGCATTTACATTTGAAATTGCCAGCTCTGCCAGGTCGCGCTGGATTTCAATGCCGAAGGCGACGATGTCCGGGTTGCGGCAGGCCAAAATTAACGGAATGATGCCGCAGCCGGTCCCTAAATCAAGCACCCTTTCATGCGAACGCGGGCTGGCATGCCAGGCCAGCAAGACCGCGTCGAGGGAAAAGCGGTATCCCGCTGCCTCCTGTTTGATATGGAGCTTGCCATCAAAGAATGCATCGGTTGTCAGTGAATCCATCGTTGTCAAGATGCAGAAAACAGAAGTCAGAAATCAGAAGACAGACTGCAGACTTTGGTAGTCTTGGAGTTGTATTGCCGATTTTCTGTTATCTGTCCTCTGTCCTCCGTCCTCTGTCATCTGTTTAACGGCCCAATCTTAAACTTTATTTCCGCTATAAGCGGTTTTCCAAGAGCCGCGTTTAATTTGGTGATCATATCCTTTTTTAAAAATTGAAGCTGATGAATCCAGATCGAACTGCTGACATGTAAAATGAGAAGCTTCCCCTTAAAGGCCGCCGGGCGAGCGTTTTGGGCAATGGTTTTCCCCACGGCCTCATCCCATAGACGCCAGACTTCTTTAAGCTCGAAATCAGGATTGGATTGGTATGGTTTTAAAACATCATCAAGAATGCTTCGGATATGCACGAAATCTGACTTTTTGTCTGAACTTTTCATATGCTTTAGACTATAGCAGAATTTTCCGAATTCTTGAACTGCAAACAAGCAGCCGATGTAAGTCAGGCTTATGTTTAAGCATATGGGGAAATTGTCTTCATCAATAGTAATCTTTTCCATTTGCTTTTTGCTTGACTTGATGGGTCGGGTAACTTATTTTAGCTAATATTCTTAATAATCTGCCAATAAATGGCTATATCAACTTAAGGCGCGGTAGATTTAAAACCTTTGGCGTAAAGGACTTTGAATATGAGCTGGGATTGGGAAAAGCTTAAACAACAACAGCAGGGCAAAAGCGGGGTTCCGCCACAGATGGATGAATTTGTCGAAAAGATAAAAAAAGTTAAATTCCCCGGCGGGCCCGTGTTTATTGTGATAATTTTACTGGTGGCCATGGCAGCGACATCCGTTTTTACCGTTAAGCAAAATGAAGTCGGTGTGGTTCAATTATTTGGCCGATATGTGCGGACGACCGAGCCGGGTCTAAACTTCAAGCTGCCTTTGGGCATTGAAAAAGTTACCAAGGTCAACGTCCGTGAAATCCAGACGGCTGAGTTCGGATTCAGGACCTCCCAGGTCAATCTCAGATCCCGCGCCAGAGCCGGCGGTGATAATCAGAGCGAATCGCTCATGTTGACCGGAGATTTAAATGTGGCGATCGTACCCTGGATTGTTCAATTTCGGGTCAAGAACCCCTTTGATTTTCTCTTCAAGGTACGGGACGCCCGCCGTTTGCTGCGCGATATGTCCGAAGCCTCCATGCGGCTGGTGGTCGGTGACCGCAGTATTAATGAAGTCATCAGCAAACGGGATGAAATTGCAGTGGAAGCCAAAGGTCTTTTGCAAACCGAACTGGACCAGGCTGAAACCGGAATCCATATCGTTACCATCGAGATGAAAAAAACCAATGTTCCGCCCCCGGTGCAGCCTTCGTTCAATGAGGTGAACCAAGCCGTTCAGGAAAAGGAACAGATGATCTATCAGGCCAAAGAAGATTACAACAAAGCCATCCCGGCCGCCCGCGGCGAAGCCGAGAGGACGATCAGAGCGGCCGAAGGGTATGCATTAAACCGGGTCAACCGGGCAAAGGGTAATGCCGACCGGTTCGTGGCAGTTTATAAAGAATATGTGAATGCCAGAGATATTACCAAACGGCGACTTTATCTTGAAACCATTAAACAGACGTTTCCCAAGCTGGGACAAAAATATATCATCGACTCCGACCAGAAAAATCTGTTGCCGTTGCTCAACCTGGGGCAAGCGGTTAACCTCGGACAGCAAAGCAGTGGTGAAAAATGAAAAATAAAAGCATCTTTTTGATCCCCCTGGCCATTATCGTCTTTATCATTTACAGCGCCGCCTACTCGGTTGACGAAACCGAACAGGTGGTGATCACCCAGTTTGGCCGAATCGTGGGTGAACCCAAAACGGATCCAGGTCTAAAATTAAAGATCCCGTTTATTCAAAAAGCCAACTACTTCAACAAAAACCTGCTGGAGTGGGATGGCGACCCCGGGCAGGTCCCCACTTTGGACAAGACCTTTATCTGGGTCGATACCTTTGCCAGGTGGAAAATTGTGGATCCAATCAAATTTTTCCAGACCGTAAACAACCGGTTCAATGCGGTGGGAAAGCTCAATGACATTATCGATCCGGCGGTTAGAAATTTTATTACCTCCCACCACCTGATTGAGGCCGTGAGAAAATCCAATCGTGTACTGGACACCACGGAAATCGGCATCGAAGAAGATTCGGACCGTAATACCCGAGTATTCTATAATATCGCTGTCGGACGCCAAAAAATCACCCAGGGCATTCTGGAACAGGCCCAACCGAAACTGACTCCCTTTGGCATCGAGCTGGTCGATGTAAAAATCAAGCGCATCAACTACGTGGAGGAGGTTAGAAAGTCGGTATACGGGCGTATGATTGCCGAGCGAAACCAGATTGCGGAAAAATTTCGCTCCGAGGGCAAGGGGGAAGCCCAAAAAATTTTAGGTGAAAAGGAAAGGGATTTGCAGGAGATCGAATCCGAAGCCTTCAAGAAAGCCCAGAAATTAAAAGGAGATGCCGACGCAAAGGCAACCATCATTTACGCCGACGCATACGGCAGGGACCCTGAATTTTATTCTTTTGTTCAAACGCTGGAGATTTACCGCGAGGCCCTGGATAAAGATAGTTCGCTTATTCTCTCAACCGATTCGGAATTTTTAAAATACCTCAAGGGGTACTCAGATTAAAAAGCACCGTTTAGAAAACGGTGCTTTTTAACAATTTACAGAAAAAACTTCCGGGATCATTATTTACCCTTCCTTCTTTGGTGGCGCGTCTTGGCCAAAAGTTTTCTGTGTTTATGCTTTCTCATTTTCTTTCTGCGTTTTTTTACGACACTGCCCAATATCTCACCCCCTTTTTGATGTTTTTTAAGTGATAAAATAATAAAAGCGATCCATAGCATAACCGCATATTTGATGTCTACATTTTTTTTAGAATTGGAAAACCGAATCGGCATATGGTATAGTATGTGAGCAGTCGTGAGCCTAAAAAAAGGTTTTAGAAATACCAAGACATTAAATTCGCAGGTAGAGTTGGATATGGACAGTGGCGTTATTGTGACAAGTATGGGAATCGGGGCGGCTATATTCGCAGGCCTGATTGTATTCTGGTTTTTTCATACATTTATCAAGCGCAAGTTGGGTGCTGAACAATCCGTTCAACTGCCGAACAACACTGGATTTAATGGCGAAGAAATGCGCCGGCACCCCAGAATAAAGGTGTCCTGGCCGGCTGCAATGGAAATCGGTCATGCGTCGATCAAGGTCCGGTTGAAAGACATCAGCCTGGGGGGGGCATTTGTTATCTGCCACGAGCCGATACCGTTAAATGAACAATTTCGGTTATATATAGAAGTACCCGAAGAGGAAACCTTTGCACTAAACGCTGAAGTGGTCTGGTCAAACATGAATGTGCCGGAAGAAAAAGTCATCCATCGGGGGATGGGAATCAAATTCGTTCAAAACACAAATGCAGCTCGCAAACGCCTTGAGAAAGCCATCACCCGCCTCTCACGGGAAGCCAAACTCGCTGCGGTTTGAAACCCGATTTGAATGAAACAACAAAATGCAGAACCTGAGAACCTTTTCAAAAGACGAGATTATGATCGTCAATAATGTCGTGTTGATGGCTGAAGAGCTCGTCAGTAATCACTACAAAATGTCTGCCAGTGAATGGCTGCGACCCAAATATGATGTCAAAACCCTGGCCGACCTTGCTCCGGGGGAAATTGTCGACGGCCCGTTTGCACAGATTGTTCGTTATGAAGGCCATCGCAAGGATATACCTTTAGGCTCAGCTGTTTTCGACTACTATAAAATATGCCTGCAGGACCATGCGATTTATTCAACGCTGAGAAAAATGGCGGATTTAAAGTTTTTTCCGTTCTGTCTCTATATCGTGACACACGAATTGATTCACATTGTCCGCTTCAGCAAATTCCTGCAGCGCTTCGATGCCAGCCCCAGCGAAAAACGGTCTGAAGAGAAACGCGTCCATGAAAATACCCATCAAATTTTGCATCCGGTTCAGGTATCGGGTATGGCGGCTGTTCTCGATTTTTACAAAAGATGGCGACAGCCCCTTGAAGGCATGCGCGACAGCTAAAGGCAAAAGCACTTAATTCGCATTGAAAAGCGGTTCGACCTAGAAGTGGTTTCAAAACCTCAGATCAGGTTCAAAGGCAAGGCGTCACGCGAATTGAAAACGGAGCGTATACGTCAGTACGTGAGTATTTCACTTTGCGGGACAACGCAGCAATTGAGCCTTAGATGGGGTTTTGATACAACTTCTATTGACATTACGACGCACACGTATTTATAATTGAAATGAAAATTAACAAAGGGAGTTGCAGGTAAATGCCGATATACGAATACGAGTGTACGAAATGCGGTAAAATTGAAGAAGTCCTTCAGAAATTTTCGGATAAACCGCTGGTCAGGTGCAAGCATTGTTCCGGAAAGCTTCATAAGCTTATTTCTCACAGCAGCTTCCATCTGAAAGGCACCGGATGGTATGTCACCGATTACGCCAGCAAGTCAAAGCCCAACAGCGCCGCCCCAAAAAAAACGGATCATAAGAAGGCACCCGACAACCCAAAACCATCCAGCCCCCAAAACACCACCAAATCATCCTCTGACAGCTCTGCCTCCTAGCCCGCATCAGATCGATTTAGAGCCATTTTTAGAAATATGTTAAAAAACCAAAAAAATTCGTAAACGACCTCTTTACAAACAAGAAAGGGTGCTTATTATTTCAGCAAAATTCCTCACAACCTACTCAAATTCTTTAAAAATATGTTTCAATTTTTAGTTAACAGCTTGCTTGAAAGGAGGTGAAATTTCGGCCCCGGAACAGATGAGGGAGCATATGTGTTTCGTTTTAAAACGTTAAAGACTTCGATATATATTTGATACTATTCGAAAAGGAGAGCTTAAACCATGAAACTCACACCATTGCAGGATCGAATTTTAGTGCAACGCGTAAAGGAAGAGGAAAAAACCAAAGGAGGCATTATCATACCGGATACCGCTAAGGAAAAACCGGCCGAAGGCAAAGTTGTTTCTGTGGGAAAAGGCAAGATTGATGAAAAGGGTAAGCCCATTCCCATGGAGGTCAAAAAAGGCGACCGAATTTTATTTGGTAAATACTCCGGCACCGAGATAAAAATTGAAGGTGAAGAATATTTAATCATGCGCGAAGACGACGTACTCGGCATTATTGGTTAGAAAATAACATTTCAGCAAATGATGGAGGTTAAATAAAGATGACTGCTAAACTGATTAAGTACGATATGAAGGCCCGAGAATTAATGCTTAACGGCGTGAGAACACTTGCGGACGCCGTAGTTGTAACGCTGGGGCCTAAGGGACGCAATGTGGTTCTTGACAAATCCTGGGGTTCTCCGACAGTCACCAAAGACGGTGTCACGGTCGCCAAAGAAATCGAACTGGATGACAAATTTGAAAATATGGGCGCCCAGATGGTAAAGGAAGTTGCCAGTAAAACCAGCGATATGGCCGGTGACGGTACAACGACGGCAACCGTTTTGGCACGCTCGATCTATGAAGAGGGTCAGAAACTGGTTGCCGCCGGCAACAACCCCATGGCCATTAAAAGAGGCATCGATGCGGCGGTGGAAGTCGCTGTTAAGGAACTTCAGAAACTGAGCAAAACAACAAAAGATCAGCGCGAAATCGCGCAGGTGGGCACCATCTCGGCCAACAACGATGAAACCATCGGCAATATCATTGCCGAAGCCATGAACAAAGTCGGCAAAGAAGGCGTCATCACGGTCGAAGAGGCCAAAAGCATGGAAACGACTCTGGAGGTTGTTGAAGGGATGCAATTCGACCGGGGCTACCTGTCCCCTTATTTTGTAACTGATCCCGAGAAAATGGTTGCCTCCCTGGAAGATCCCTATATCCTGATCCATGAGAAAAAAATCAGCAATATGAAAGACCTGCTGCCGGTCCTCGAACAGGTTGCCAAAATGGGCAAACCCCTTATGATTATTGCAGAGGATGTCGACGGCGAAGCCCTGGCGACGCTGGTCGTAAATAAACTGCGAGGTACGTTGCAGGTTGCGGCCGTAAAGGCGCCCGGCTTCGGCGACAGGCGCAAGGCCATGCTGGAAGACATCGCCATCTTAACCGGCGGACAGGTTGTGTCTGAAGATCTGGGCATCAAGCTCGAAAACCTCGCGGTTTCGGATCTGGGAAGCGCCAAAAGAATTTCCATCGATAAAGACAATACGACCATCGTCGATGGCGCCGGTTCCCGTTCGGCGCTTGAAGGCCGGGTCAAACAAATTCGGGCCCAGATCGATGAAACCACGTCTGATTACGATCGCGAAAAACTGCAGGAACGTCTCGCCAAACTCATCGGCGGCGTGGCCGTCATTAACGTGGGCGCAGCGACTGAAACCGAAATGAAAGAGAAAAAAGCCCGCGTCGAAGATGCACTGAACGCAACCCGTGCCGCTGTTGAGGAAGGAATTGTTCCAGGCGGCGGTGTCGCTCTGGTTCGTTGTCTGGACGCATTGTCAAAAATGAAAATCAAAGCCGATCAGAAGCTGGGGGTCAAAGTCGTTATGC
>JASFPY010000008.1:0-15639 GCA_050115755.1 Desulfobacteraceae bacterium
AAGTATTTCGGTGCCGCCTCGGCTGATGCCTTCAAGCTGACCGACCTTTTATTGGGCCGGCAGCTGGGCGGCATCGGCTCGACCTTTGGTCTGGGACTTTTGATCGGCGGAATTTACCTCATACTGAGGGGATATATCCGCTGGGAAATATCGCTCACGTTTCTGGCCGGGGTATATTTGGCCGCATTTATGTTTAATCTGTTCGATCCGGCGCGATTTGCATCCCCGGCCTTTCACCTGTTAACCGGTTATACACTCATCGGCGCCTTTTTTCTCGCCACCGAGGATTCTTCCTCGCCGGTTAATTTCGTGCCCATGCTTATCTACGGCGCTGCCGGCGGAATCATGACCGTGCTGATCCGCAATATCGGCGCCTGGGTTGACGGGGTCATTTTAGCTATTCTGGTCATCAACCTGATCAGCCCCCTGCTGGACAAAATCAGACCTAAAGCGCTCGGAAAGGTTGAATAATATGCGAGAAATGATAAAAATGCTGATTGTCCTGACGGTTCTGGCCACTTTATCCGGAGGGCTGCTGGCGGCCATCCGCGACAACACCAAAGACCGCATTGAAAACCAGGTCCTCGAATTTGTCAAAGGTCCCGCCATTCGGTCCATTCTGAAAGGGGCCACCAATGATCCCATTGTCGACCGCTTCCAACTAAAAGACGGGGAGGTGGAGCGCACCTTCTTTGTGGGCGTTATGGATGGAGAGCCGCGCGCTGTCACCTTTGAAACATCGGGCAAAGGGTATGGCGGCGATGTGGGACTGATGGTCGGCATTGATACCAAAGAAGACAAAATAGTGGGTGTGGGGGTAACCACCCACGGCGAAACGCCGGGCATGGGCGCCAGAGCAAAAACCGATCCGAGCTTCACGGCTCAATTCAAGGGACTGCCGTTAAAAGATCCATTAAAAGTAACCGGAGACGGTGGCAGCATCAACGCCATAAGCGGTGCCACAATTACGTCCCGCGCGGTTTGCAGCGCAACAAACGATGCTGTTGAATTATATGAAAAGTTAAAGCCTCAGCTTAGCGAAAAGATGAAGGAATACCAAAAATAAGGAGAAATGGATGGCCCGATCAATTGTACAGGAATTTACAAAAGGCTTGTGGGATGAAGTCCCGCCATTTCGCCTGGTGCTCGGCCTTTGCCCGGTTCTGGCGGTAACCAAATCCGTTGAAAACGGAATCGGAATGGGCGTTGCCACCACCTTTGTGCTGGTGTGTTCCAATGTGCTGGTATCATCCCTGCGCAAGGTCATCCCGGCTAAGGTCAGGATCGCCTGCTATATTGTGATCATTGCCACCTTTGTGACCGTTGTGGAACTGGTCATGCAGGCCTTTGCCTATCCGCTTTTCCTTAAACTGGGAATTTTTATCCCGCTCATTGTCGTCAACTGTATTGTACTGGGGCGTTCGGAAGCCTTTGCCTCCAGGAACGGTGTTTTCCGATCTCTGCTGGACGGCCTGGGCATCGGAATCGGTTTTACCCTGTCTCTGAGCGCCCTGGCAGCAGTGCGCGAACTTCTTGGAACCGGCGATTTGACGATCTGGGAAAAACCGATCCAGGTGTTCGGACCTTCATATCAGCCGTTTTCTTTTTTGGTTGAAGCTCCAGGGGCTTTTGTCGCCCTGGGCTTGATGCTGTGCCTTATGAATCTGGTCGGTAAAAAATAGGAGATCATTATGGGCGATCTAATCGTTCTGGCAATCAGCTGTATCCTGATAAATAATATTTTGCTGGCCCAGTATCTGGGCAACTGTCCATTTCTGGGAACATCCAAAAAAATGGAAACTGCCATCGGCATGGCCATGGCGGTCGTCTTTGTGCTCGTTATGGCCGGGGTTATCACCTGGATTACGGATACCTATTTTCTCAAAAAACTGGACCTGGAGTATCTGCGCACCGTGGCTTTCATCCTCGTCATTGCATCCCTGGTGCAGTTTGTGGAGATGTTTCTTAAAAAGAGCATCCCCGCCCTGTATGCCGGCCTCGGCATTTTCCTGCCCCTGATTACCACCAACTGCGCGGTCATGGGAGTCTGTCTGATCAACGTCAATGAGGAATACAATTTTCTGCAGGCACTGGTCGCTTCCTTCAGTTATGCCGTGGGATTCGGCCTGGCATTAATTCTGTTTGCCGGCGTACGCGAACGCATTCTAATCGCCCGGGTACCCCGGCCGCTGCAGGATACCTCCATCGCCCTCGTTACAGCCGGAATCCTGTCACTCACCTTTTTTGCCTTCAAAGGGATGGTATAGTCCGGCTGTCGCCTGGTTCAAGGGTTCCCGGTTCAAAGGTTCAATTTCTTGTTGGAGCTGTTTTATTTGTTTCATTGGTTGAATTGGTTTAATTAGTGAACGAATTGAAAAGGAAATTCGTATGTACCAGAAAATAATGGTTCCCCTGGATGGTTCGGAACTGGCGGAATGTGTGTTACCGCATGTGGAAGCGATTGCAGCCGGATGCAAAGCTGCCAGCGTGGTCTTTGTCCGTGTATTGCGTCCGATTCATTTGCAGGCCAATGTACCGGCCGATGGCATACTCGGATTCAACGAAGAAAAGCTTGAACAAATGGAAGCGCAGCGCAAACAAACTGCTGATGCCTATTTGAAAAAGATAGTGGAAAACACCCGCATTGAGGGAGCGGATCTCATTTGTGAAGTCCTGGAAGGCCCGGTGGCCACGACGCTTTCCCGTTGGGCTGAAGATAACGGGGTGGACCTCATTGTTATCGCCAGCCATGGCCGTTCGGGGATCAGCCGGTGGGTTTATGGCAGCGTGGCCGACCGGGTTTTGCGATCCGCCTGTACACCGGTTTTAATGATCCGTGCCCCCGGCTGTGCACCCGGCATCTAGGCCGAGGTTCAAAGGTTCAGCGTTCAGGGTTCAGGGTTTTAGTCTCCAGTCCTTGGCTGTTCTTTCCCGCATCAATATATGGCTGTCGTACGCTCCTTTTTTCTTGCGCAATTTGTCTTGGGTTGCCTAACCTTTGAACCCTGAACCTGGAACCTTATAACCTTATATATCATACAAGTAGTGACAGACATTGCATCCCTGCGGCGGCTGCGGCATGGCTTCCCGGGCCTCCTGCAAGACTCTGGCGCGATTCCCACCTCCCCCTGCAAGCAAACCGTTTATGATGATGTTATCTTGCTTTTCGACCCTTTGCTGAAATCGATCGCGATAAAATCGACAGCTCTCCGTCTCCCATAAATCCATCAGGTCATCACCTGGCAGCCTTCCGTAGTGAACCGACGGCATGGTCACCTCTTCTCTCAGAAACGTCGTCGGTCCCCCCAGCGCCAGATTAATGCAGGGCGCCACGGTGCCGTCATACCGGATAAACAGAGAGTCCCGTGGATCCTGCTCGCAGACGGCCAATTCCTGCGGGGTAAATGCAAAGGCGGTGGTCGCGACATTTAATTTTTTGGCCAGGCGCCGCGTTTTTTCCATTGATTTCTGCAGCCGGCGAATTTCCCGCGTTTCCTCTGAGGCAAACAGTCCGAACCCTTTGCCCTCATGGCCACGAATCACATCGCATTGTTTGAAATTCACCTGATCCACCCCCAGGCGTGCAGCCAGTTGCACAATGGCTTCCATCTGGTGAATGTTCATGTCCATCAGAACAAAATTGATCATGGTTTTGGGGATTTTGCCTGCCCGCAGTCTGGCAATGTTGGCCACATTTTCACAAACTCGATCAAAATCGGACCCCACTCTGATTTTATTGTACATCTCCGCGTCGGCGCCATCCATAGAGATGCAAATCCAGTCGACACCGGCATCCAGAATCTTTTTAAGTTTTTCTTCGGTCAGTAGCAGCCCATTTGATAAAAAGCCGGTTTCACATCCGGCATTTTTAGCATCTGCAATCCACTCCACCAGTTTTGGCTGGAGCAGCGGTTCCCCGCCGCCGGTAAAATCAACCGATTGCACCCGGTCCAGGTACGGACGGATGGCCTCCCATACCGCCTGTGTCATTATACCGCGATTTTCTGCTCCTTTGGCCATCCCTCTCCAGGGGCACATGACGCATTTTAAATTACAGGCAATCGCCGATTCCACCTGAAACAGCCGCCAGGGCCTATTTTTTAACGATTTTTTTTTAATCACCTTATCCCGCAATGCCGCCAGTCGGCGATCCACAAAGCTCGGCCAGATAAGGGCAGCCGCAGAAAACCATTTCCCCGGATGCTCCAGCCATACTTCGCCCGGCGGGCCGGCTGCGGCCTCGAGGACTTTTTGAGCAATGCGGAAACGCGGCTCGCCGCATATGTCTTTCGGACAGAGTCCCGGTCGTTCTTCTTCGCGAAATGCGTGCTCTTCAAAGGCGGTTGCCACTGTGCCCGGGTATATGTTGATGATATCAATGCCTTCAGGCTCAAGTTCAAGGCGCATGGTATTGGTCATTACGGCCAATGCCGATTTGCTGCCGCCGTAAACCCCCACAGTTGGGATGGGCACCCGGCCGGCACAGGACAATATGTTGACCACTCGACCACTGCCTCTTTTTTGCATGTGCGGCAGCAGGGTTTTAATCAACACCAGGGGCGAAAAAGTGTTGACTTCAAAAAGATGGCGGATGTTTTCTTCGGTTGCCTCTTTCATCAGGGCAAAATATCCGACCCCGGCGTTGTTGACCAGCACATCGATATAGCCCAGAGCCGAAACCGCCTCATTGACCAATTTTACGGCCTCACCGGATATGGAAAGATCGGCGGTGAAGGCCGCCGCATCTTCCTTGTGCGGAAGCTTTGAAATCAGCTCGTCTAAAGCCTTTTCCGAGCGGGACGTGACGACCAGCTTGGCGCCCTCTGCTGCTAATAATTTGGCCAGGGCAGACCCCAGGCCGCCGCTGGCACCGGTGATCAAAACATGTTTGCCTTTAAATGCGTAAGTCCCCATGATCGAATTGCTGGATTATATTAAAATATTGTAAATTGGTTCCGGGACGGCTCACTAGGGTAACCATCATAAATTTAAAAGCAAGACAGGCTTTTCACCCTTTGTCACAGCTTATCGGCTAATTTCCCCAGTTCCGGTCCCGCGGATTGCTTACGGTAGACGAATGCAGAACGGTAAGGCAAAAATGCAACCCCGCCCCATTTTTCCTTAAATTGCCGGATTCCGCCATGAATGCCCAGCCCCAGGTTAATCGCCTCTTTTCCCTCTGATTGCGCAAGCCTCACCATCTCTTTAAAGAGCAGGTCGGACGCGCCCGGCACCGATATCTTGGAGGACCTGAAATTAAAAAGATAAAACGCATGTTTGGCCGAGCCCATATCCGCAATCGTAAAGGCAGCCAGTCGGCCTGCCCTGCGAGCCTCGATTAGCCTGGTGGTCTTTGAACCCTTTGCATAATTGCCGACATGCTTGAAAACCTGAATCTGAGCGGCGGTAAAATCATGATTATGGAGAAATTTTTTTATCAATTTTTTGTGTTCCGGACCAAACCGGCCGTATTTGACCTCGAGCTCCTTTTCGGCGCGTCTTACCATATATGCCACCTCGGGAGAGATGGATTCTAAAGGCAGGCCCAGCCGGTAATAACTGTCGCTGGGATATATTTCCAAGGTTGCGGAATCAAGCCAGATATCAGGGGCTATCAGAGCGACCGTGGATGGATCAAAACGTTCACAAGCAGATGTGTAAGCTCCGGGCGTATCATCAAAAGGCACCCCCAGCGGATAACCGATGAAAATCAGATGGGTTTTGCGGACAAAACACAGGTAATTGCCGTGCAGATGGGGTCGAGCACCCGATATACGCTCCACATACCCGGGAAGATGCTCGGGCAAATAGGCATGTTGATAAATACGGCTGCTGTCTTCACTATTGAGCATTTTGCGACTGTAATCGCGTATGAAATATTTTTTCAGTGAATTTATGCCTGATATTCCGCAGGGCAGCATTCATTTTATCAAGGGTGGCGGTATCGGCATTGCCGCCCAGGGTGTTGTGAGCGGCACGCCCCACATTTTCTTCGGCTTTTTGCAGCTGCTCAAAAAAATCAGCCAGTCGCTTAGGCGTTTGATACGCATTAAATACCAGCGAATCGTAATCTTCCCCTTCACTATTGAGCAGCCGGCAGTAGTGATCCACGAGCAAATCAATTTCTTTCAATTGTTCCTGGCGGATTTCAGCTGAATAGATGCCGCCGGGCACCGCGGCAATCATTTCTTGGGTTTTTGATCGAACCCCCTCCATGACGGATTCCCGGGTTTGACCTTTTTTGAGCATATCAAAGGCGGCCTGCATCGCCAATTTTTTTGTAAACAATACATTTTGCGCAAAGACCTCCCGGGTTTCCTTGGATTTCATGAAACCGAAGATGAAAATGATCGGAATCAACACCTCCCAGACGGAAAACGGTTTTGGCCGGATGACCGCCAGGGCCACGGATCGTGCAGTGGCTGTTTCGTATGACACGATCATATTGTATTTTTTTTTAAGATTGCTGATCACCGGTTCCTTTAAATAAGCTTGAAAGCCGGGAAGCTTGAAGGCTTGAAAGCTAATCACCCTGGAGCGAATTGATTTTCCAGAATACTTGCTTTCGGGCATCCCAGCCATATAGCTTTCCAGCCCTAATGCCGAATAAGTGTCTTTATGATGAAAGAAATTTTTGGTAAATTGCAAAAAAAAATTACACTTAAGTTGCTAAAATATATCTTCTAAAATCTTGCGGCGTCGACTTTCCACCTGCCGGGCTTCGAGCTGCAATTTTTCTTTAAGCGCCGGATTCTCGCCGACTTTGGCCAGGATCGCCTGGTCGACCTTGTTTTCTGTGGCGGCAATTTGCCGCAGGTGGGTTTCAAAATTTTCGCGAGACGCATATGCATGTTCAATTAATTCATAGTAACTCTCGCCTTCAGCCTGCAAAAGTTTAAGATAATGATCCATCAGCAAATTGACGCTTTCTTTTTGGGCCTGTACCAGATCCTGTGAATCGAGCCGATGCGCAACCAGCCAGCTTTTAATTTCGCCTTCAAGATGCAAATCGATGGCTGCCCGGTTTTCACCCGCTGAAAGGCTGCGCGCACCCTCCAGGGCAAGCTTTCGCGGAAACATAAAGGTTTCGGTGTACTTGCGAATCGTGCTGCCGCGGCGCAGAAAGTCGATGATGAACATTCCCGGAATCAGATAGTACCATGCCGACGGGGGTTTCAGATAGATGACTCCCAGACAGACTTCCCGGGCAAACTGCTGTTCGGCACCTGTGATGATATCGTATTTGTCCATGTTCTAACTGATTTGATCTGCAACAAAAGGCGCCCCCTGAGGGGGCGCCTTTTATACTCGGTAGTAATTATATATGCGGTTTGTTCATCTTATATGGTAGCCGTTCCCACAATTTTTACGCATCATAGCGCGCTTTTACCAAAGCGCGTGCGGGAGCAGTAATTTTTTTTTCTTCCGGATTAATCTGCCGGGATGACCGGCGTAAAAAACGTTCCGGACCACAGGATCCAGGTAATAAAGAAGGTCCAGATGGCATTGGCCGTTTGAGAAATCCAGTAAGCAGCCGCAGGCCGTCCACCGCCAACCGAAACCAGCTCTTTGAAGTTGGTCTCCAGGCCGATGGAAACAAAGCAGAAGGCAAAAAACCAGTTCCGGTAAGCCTTGGTGGCCTTGCCGATGGCCTTGACCGCCTTGAGCCCCGATGCCGGTTCAACGATTACTGAAACGACGATAGAAGACACAACAAAACCCAGCACGAACTTGGGAAACCGATGCCAGATTTCCATAAAAGAGGGTTTTTCAGCCGTCCCGGCTTCTCTGCGATCCAGCGACATGGTCGACCACAGGGCCATTAAAAAGGCCGCCAGCCCGATCAGAACGTTCTGGGCCATCTTGACCATGGCGGCGCATGTATAGGCGGCCTGCCCGCCGATGATCCCGCCGGCCGCCACCACCGCGCCGGTGTTGTCGATAACCCCGCCGACCCAGGCACCGGCCCAGTTATTGGGCAAATTCAATCCCTTGGCAATCGGCGGCATAACAAGAATCAGGACGACGGCACACACCAGCACCCAGGCCACCATGTAACTGACCTCTTTCTTGTCTCCCTGGATGGCACCGCCGGCGGCAATCGTCGCCGACACCCCGCATATTGCATTGGCCGATGCGATAATGGCGCTGAAGCGCTCGGAGACCTTGAACTTGCGGCAAACCCAATACGTCATAAACCAGACGGCCGTGGCGACCAGGACCGCCTGAACCAGACCCATGAAGCCGCCTCTGAGGACATCCGAGAACAGGATCCCCGCGCCCATGCACACCAGTCCGATCTTGATGAAGTATTCCGTCTGCCCGGCAGCTCTCAAAATTCGGGGCACCTTGAAAATATTGCTGATAATCAGGCCGAAAATGAGCGCAAAGATAACGTACTCAATTCCCCATGTTTTAAAAAATGACTGCCTGGATAAAACCATCGAGACAAAAGACAAAAAGAAAATGATGATAAAACCGGGAATATACCGTTTCAGGTCCAGTTTCATGAAAGCCCCACCGATCATGGTTAACACACACGTAAAAATAAAAAGAACGATGGTTGACCACAGCGCCCCGATGCCATTAGGAAAAGCGGCACTCAGGCTTGTCCACTTGGCAATCTTGGGTCCCTGGGGCAGGAGTCCGACCGCCCATTTACCGGCTTCCAGTTCCTTTAGTCCAATGATGGCGATAAGAATAATAAACCAGCCTAAAAAGCATGCCCACCAGTCTTCACTTTGCAAAACCGGCGGCCTTTGATTTCCGTTGCTCATTTCATCCGCCTCCTTCTTCTTCTGTTGTTGAAGTGTCAAACAAACATTCGCAAATGAGTTCCAATACGATTTAACAATTTTTTATGATTAAACGGTCCAGCCTGAATGTCTCAACTTGAAAATGTTCTGAGCTTCACCTCCTTTCGGTATAATAATTTAAACGATATAAATATCAGATGCACTTTATACCTACCGTTTTAGTATAAAATACATTTCATAAATGCAAGGGAAATAACATTATCAATTGATTTAGCACACTTGTTAAGCCAAAAAATCATATAATATGCGCATTTAAAAAAAAATTAGCCGAAATTAGGCGTATTTAATCATATTGTTCCTGAAAATTTTACCAAGGTGCTTAAAATCCCCTAAAATCAAAACATAACGCGAAAATCCAAAACCCCCGCATGATTACCCTGCAGCAAATGACCTCATGAAAATTGAGGGTTTTATCACGCCTTTACATCAATTTCGCCTGTATCTGCGGTTAACCATCGACGGTGCCGATGTTAAACGCATATTGAAGGACAATGTAGATCAGATAGATGCCCAGCAGCCATGCGCCCTGCCAGGTCTTAAAACGACCATCCTTGTTCATAAAAATAAAGGCCCGGAAAGGGTAAAGAATGAGGAGCATCGCTGGAAAGTGAAAAACATAAAAGTTGGGAGGCACCGCCAGCGGCCTGGCAACCGCTGCAGCACCGATAACGAAAAGACAGTTGAGGACATCCGCCCCCACCACGTTGCCCACCATGATCTCAGGGTGCCCCTTGCGGACCGCCGTTATAGCCGTCATCAGCTCCGGCAAAGAGGTGCCGAATGCAACCATGGTGGCAGCAATGACATCTTCGGGCACCCCCATTCGATGAGCGATTTCGGCAGCGCTGGGAACCAGGATCCGGGCCCCGGCAACCACCAGAAAAAGACCTCCCAGAAGCATCAGCCAGCATTTGCCCAGACCGACCAGTTCAGAATCGTCCGCTTTTTCTCCATCAGCGGCATCATCAGCGCCCTGTCTGGCCCAAACATAGGTGATATACATATATCCGGCCAATAATATGAGAAATAAGCCCCCGACCCACCTGTTCAGAACCGGTTGCCCGTCTGTCATTCCCAGAACAATTAAGGAAATGATTACCAGTAATGTAGCCGCACCGACCTGGACCCAGCCGGTTCGATTGAGGATAAAGCGATTCACGGGCACCCGGGTCAACACACATGTCAAACCAAAAATTAAACCGGTATCGGCAATAATGGATCCGACACCGTTGCCCAGGGCAAGGCCAGGATTACCCATCCAGGCCGCCATCACCGAGACCACCGCTTCCGGCGTGGTCGTGCCGAGTGAAACGATGGTCGCCCCGATAACGATTCGGGGTAAACCGGTCCGGCGGGCCAGATGAACCACGCCGTCGATCATCCAATCGGCACCTTTGGACAGCAGCAGAACGCAAACCGCAATTATTACCAGCAGACCGATTGTCGGTATTCCCTGGACAACCTCCTGCAAAAGGGCTTCATCGCCAATCCAACGCAGTATCTCGCTTAGCATCGCCATCACCTCTGTTTCAAAGAATTTTCAGTAAAGGCTGTACCACTTCCAAATAATTTCTGGACTTTATATCCCAGAAATTTCAAAATGCAAGCATATTATTTAATTTTCAAACGATCATAAATTGGAAAACGGCGAGTGCAGCAGAATGGTTCAGCCAATGATGACGGCAGGCAGGACAGCAGATATGACACGTGGATTGATGCTTTGCGGCCGCTATGACCCAACTTCACGAATTTCTTTAATAATTTCGGCCATATCCTCCGGCAACCGGGACTCAAATTTAACCGCTTTGCCGGTGTGGGGATGATGGAAACTCAGGCGCCAGGCATGCAGCATCTGCCGCGCCACTGATTTTAATATCTGCAGGAGTTTATCGGATGGCAGACGTCCCCGGTCCAGTGTTTTTTCCGGTTTGCGCGGCCCGTAAACCCGATCCCCCACAATGGGATGATGCATTGCGGCACAATGCACCCGAATCTGGTGGGTCCGCCCCGTCTTTAAATGAACTTCCAGCAGCGCAACTCCTCGGAATTGCTCTCTAATCTTCCATTCCGTTTCTGCGGTCCGGCCCCTGCGACTGACGGTGGACATGCGTTTGCGGTCAACCGGATGACGGCCGATGGGCAGTTTGATACTTCCGGCTGGTGTCTTCATATTACCGTAAACCAGCGCCAGATAGTCTTTTTTAACCTCGCGGGATTTAAATTGCTGCGACAGATTCGTGTGCGCCGCGTCATTTTTAGCAACGACCAGGATGCCTGATGTGTTTTTATCCAGGCGATGCACGATGCCCGGCCGCAGTTCGCCGCCGATACCGTCAAGATCGGGACAGTGATAAAGGAGACCGTTGACCAGTGTTCCGCTGAAATGCCCCGGCGCCGGATGCACGACCAGCCCCGGCTGTTTGTTTACCACAACGATGTGGTCATCTTCATATACAATGTTCAGTGGAATCGGTTCGGGCTTGAATTCAACGGGAACCGGAGCTGGAATGTCGCCTGAAATATTTTCGCCGGATTTTACCCGATAGCCGGGTTTTTTAGGGTGGCCATCCACCCGGACGTGTTCAGCGGCAATCAAGCCGGCCGCAAATGTGCGGGTACAATCGTCAAGCAGCGAGGCCAACAGCACATCCAGTCTTTTGCCCTCATCGGATGGTCTGACATGAATGCTAAATGAACGGTCGACAGGCATGAATATGAATAGAAGTGGTTTCAAAACCCCATCCAAGGCCCAAGGCCTGCGTTGCAAGCCTCCGACAAATGCTCACATACCCATGTATGCTGCGCTTTCTCGATCGGCTTGACGCCTTGTCCTTGAACCTGATCTGGAATTTTGAAACCACTTCTAATGAAAGGCGGGTTAATTTTCGACTTTTTGCGAATCAAAAAGCGATTCGATCTCAGTCAGTACCGCTTCTTCGTCGATTTTTTTAGCGGTCGAGAGCTCTTTGACTAAAAGAATCTGGGCGGTGTCATAAAGCTTGCGCTCCCCGAATGAGAGGTCTTTTGTCAGTTTCAAAAGAAAAAGGTCCCTGAAAACCTCGGCGACGTCATAAAGGGAGCCGGTTTTAATTTTATCCATATACTCGCGATAGCGGCGATTCCAGGTCTGATTATCGGCGTTCGCTTCTTTTTTGGATTGCATCACCGCATAAACTTTGGGTATCTCTTTTTTAGGGATGACGTCCCTCAGCCCGACGGAATCGACATTGTTGGTCGGAATCATAATGGTCATGCCGTTTTCAATGACTTTCATGATGTAAAAATCGTGTTTCTCCCCGTTGACGACACGGCTCTCAATCGCAATGATTTCTCCGACGCCATGGGCCGGATAGACGGCAAGATCCCCCACCTGAAACGTCCGCATCTTTGATTTCCTGGCTTTTGCGCTGCTCTTGGCCTTTTTTTCTGTCATTTTACCACCGCTAACCGCTAAATTATTAAAAACTATCTAAAATTAGACTGTTCCCTATTGAATTCATAACATACCTTTAGTTAACAATCAACAGAAAAGGGTTGACGCCGATAGGCGCCAACCCTTTCAGTCTAATCAACAGATAAAGTTCACGTGCTTACATCAAGAACGGTACCAGCAGTAAGGCGACAACATTGAGAATTTTGATCATCGGGTTAACGGCAGGACCGGCGGTATCCTTGTAAGGATCGCCGACGGTATCACCGGTAACCGCCGCCTTGTGCGCATCGCTGCCTTTACCGCCGAGGTGGCCGTCTTCAATGTATTTTTTGGCATTGTCCCAGGCGGCTCCGCCGGTGGTCATGGAAATGGCAACAAAAACACCGGTAATGATACTGCCGATCAGCAGACCGCCCAGCGCAATTTTGCCCAGCAGAAAACCGACCAGCACCGGTGCGACAACCGGCAGCAAAGCCGGAAGAAGCATTTCTTTTAAGGCGAACTTGGTTACGATGTCGACGCAGCGTCCGTAATCCGGTTTGGCGGTTCCTTCCATAATTCCGGGAATTTCCTGGAACTGACGCCTGACCTCGTCAACTACCGCCCCGCCGGCTTTGCCCACGGCTTTCATGGCAATCGATGCAAAAAGATAGGGCAAAAGCCCGCCGATAAACAGCCCGATAATCACCCTGACATTGCTCAGATCAAACTTCAATTCTGCGCCTCCGCCGTGCAGGACAAATTCCTGGGTGTAGGCGGCAAAGAGCACGAGCGCAGCCAGTCCGGCAGAACCGATGGCATAACCTTTAGTGACGGCCTTGGTGGTGTTTCCGACCGCATCCAGCGGATCGGTGACCGCACGGACGCTTTCATCCATTTCTGCCATTTCAGCAATGCCGCCGGCGTTGTCGGTAATCGGACCATAGGCATCGATGGCGATCACCATCCCGGTCATCGAGAGCATCGACATGGCGGCCATGGCAATACCGTATAGCCCGGCAAAATAATGGGCCACACCAATAGCGGCGCAGATGGCCAGCACCGGCGCAGCGGTGGACTGCATGCTGACTCCGAGTCCGGCAATAATATTGGTGCCGTGGCCGGTTGTTGACGCATTGGCCACCGATTTCACCGGCCCGTAAATACCTGTGTAGTACTCTGTGATGATAACGATCAAAACGGTGAGCACGAGACCCACAAGGGTGGAATAATAAATCGACAACATGGGAATATCAGGAATTCCGCCCATCAACTGCCGCGTGGCAAAGAAAAAGGCAATCCCCGCCAGGATGGCCGAGCCGAACATGCCTTTGTAAAGGGCACCCATGATGTATTCGCTGGCTCCCAGTCGGACAAAGAAAACGGCGATCATGGACGCAACGATTGAAATGGCGCCCAGCACCAGCGGAAATTCCGTAGCAATGGCAATCTCCGGAAAAATCAGGTTGCCCAGAAGCATGGCGGCAACCGCGGTAACGGCGTAAGTTTCGAAAAGGTCGGCTGCCATACCGGCACAGTCGCCCACATTATCACCGACATTATCGGCAATGGTCGCCGGGTTTCTGGGGTCATCTTCGGGAATTCCGGCTTCAACCTTGCCGACCAGGTCGGCCCCGACATCCGCCCCTTTGGTGAAGATGCCGCCGCCAAGTCGGGCAAAAATAGAAATAAGGCTTCCGCCGAAGCCGAGGGCTACCAGGGCAATAACCGCATCTCTGCTCGCAGTGCCCATCGCAATTAAAATTGTATAGTAGCCGGCAACAGCGGTAAGCGCCAGGCCGGCGACGATCATCCCGGTTACCGAACCGCCTTTAAAAGCCATGGACAGGCCCTTGGACAGGCCCCCTTTGGCCGCTTCTGCGGTGCGAACGTTGGCCAGGACGGACACGCGCATGCCGATATATCCCGCCAGAAAAGAGGCAATGGCCCCGATCAAGAAACCGATAGCGGTTTTTATACCCAGCGTAAAAATAATGATTACAAAAATTATCACACCGGCAATCCCCATGCTCTTCAGCTGCCGATTTAGATAGGCAATGGCGCCTTCCTTGATGGCATTGGCAATTTCCTGCATCTTTTCATTTCCGGATGGTGCACCTTTGACAATGACCGCAATGATGATGGAAAACAGCACACCTGCAGCGCCAACCAGTGTACAAATTAACGGTAAGTAATTCATCCTCTCCTCCATTTGAAATTTTAACGTTTAAACCCAGCTCATAATTTTTTTCTGTTAAACCGATTCATTCCGACCTTGCTACCTTCCGTCAGAATCGTTACTAGCGCATCCCGAGCCCCGGTTAAAACCGAATCCAATAGCTTCGACTCATCACCAAAGAAAGGTCCCAGAACGTGATCTGTGACACTGCCTCCTGCTTCGGAACGCCCGATACCGATGCGCAAACGAACAAATTCGTCTTCGCCAACGGCATGAATAATAGATTGCAGACCCTTGTGTCCTCCATGCCCTCCTTTCTCCTTTATTTTTAATCTTCCGAAAGCAAGATCGATGTCGTCATGCACAACCACCAGATCCTTGCTATTTATCTTAAAATATGCGGCCAGCTTCTGGACCGGCCACCCGCTGCGGTTCATGAAAGCCATGGGCTTGGCCAGCATGACCTCACAACCCTCGATGGCGCCGCGTCCGTAACACATGTCAAATTTTTTTTTAGCCAGGGAAATACCGAATTCGCCGGCAAGTTTATCCACCAGCATAAAACCGGCATTGTGCCGCGTGCTTTCATATTGGGGCCCGGGGTTGCCGAGCCCGACAATCAGACGCATTCGCTTTTGTGGCAAACGGTTTATGTCCTAATCCGCTTTTGATTCTTCCGAAGGTGTTTCTTCGGCAGCCGCTTCACCTTCAGCGCCTTCCTCTTCAGCCACCTCTTCACCTTCTTCGAGTTCCTCTTCCTCTACGACCTCTTCCTCAATCTTGGGCGCCAGCACCGTTACGACCGTAAAATCGGTCTCCTCCGGCAATTCGACTTCGGCGGGCAATGCGATTTCCTGGATATGGATGGAATCCCCGATTCCAAGATCGGTAATGTCCACCTCGATGGCTTCCGGAATGGCCGTGGGCAGGCAAAATAGCTCGAGCTCTCTGCGGACAATCTGCAGGTGCCCGCCTTCTTCGACGCCTTCGGATTTACCCCGGGTAACCACCGGAACGCTGACCGTTATTTTGCGCTGCATATCGATTTCATAAAAATCGACGTGAAGAAATGCGCCGGTCACCGGATTGGTTTGCAACTCCTTGATCATGGCCGGCCGCGTTGAGGTTTTGCCGTTTTGAATCTGTAATTTCAGCAAAAGTGAACCGACGTTGGCATTTTTTACAATTAGTTCGAATTCTTTGATATCGATCGACAGCATGATCGAGTCTGT